>NZ_ATDK01000047.1 GCF_000444135.1 Pseudomonas avellanae BPIC 631 | reverse complement strand
GTTAACAGTGCAAAACGTCTGATTATCTGATCGGGCGAGGTTTTTTAACCTCAGGCCATGAAGGCATCAAAAATCGATGCTTACTTCAGACCCTCCCTAATGACCTCATCCACAGTGGTCCTGCGCTGGCGAAAACACGAGCAGGTCTGGACAGAATGCATATGCAACAGCAAAGGCTACAACCAGTGCACACCACCAGAACCGGGTTCGACAGTTAAGCTGATATCATTCACGCACCTGCAAGCCGAGTCGAAGCACATGAACCGTCGCAAGAAAATACAACAACTGTTAAAGGCTCATGCCAAGAAAGCCAGCGCCAAACTGGCACCGGCAAACAAGTCCAGCTACGTGAGCAAGGCTGATCGGTTGAAGCTGGCGGCAGAGTCCGATCAGGATCAAACGACTTCTAGCGAGGGCTGATCTCTATAAGGTTAAGGCTATCGGAGTCTTCAGGCCGATCTGAGCTGTTCATTGCAATCCGATGTAATTACAGCGAGTCGAACAGGTCGTGAATTCGCTGGGAAACGTGCAATGGCAAGCCGTCGTCGTATTCTGACTGGACCAGTTCCTGGTCGTAGTATTCCGTGCCGTTGACGACCTGCAGCATTGCCGGGGGCACCGGTCGGTTTACGGGCTGGTCAGGGTAGTCGTCAGGCCTGGCGCTCTCCGATTGCATTGGATCAAACCAGATACTGCGGCCCTGATAGAACCCATTCTGAACGCGTGTCTCGATGAGTCGCAGCATCTCGAAAGTTTCTGCATCGTCTACTTGCTCTACATGTTCGAAAGCTACGTACCAGGCAGCACCGAGGTTCCAGTAAATAGTGAGGGCAGTTGCCACTTCCAGCGACGGTTGATCAAGCAGCCACTTCAGGCCTGGTTGATTGTCCGAGTAGTTCGACCCATCGGCGTAGGCATGCCAATCGGCCGGCGTTGCTGATTCAAGATGTTCGCGGATGACGTCCAGGATCAGCGGAGTGAGGTCCGGTTCTTCCATGTTTGGCAGGTTTCCTCGATTGAAACGCTTAACGTGCTCGCACGTTGGCAATGTCGATATGCAGAAGCTGGCAATGGGAGCAAAGTTATCACTCCCATAGCTGAACTGGCACACATTTCTTGTTTGCCAGCCTGAACGTATAGCTTCAGAAATGGAGGCTTCGACGGGCTTTACTTCGCAAACGAATACTTACCGCCCTGCTCCAGCGCTTGGCGATACGCAGGTCTTTCCTGGCATCGTTGTACCCAGGCCGCAAGGTTCGGATAGGGCGGCAGCATTCCCTGCATTTTGGCGAATTCACCAATGAAGCTCATCTGAATATCCGCGCCACTCAATTCGTCGCCCAGCAGATAGGGCGTCAGCCCCAGGGCTTGGTTCAGATAGCCCAGGTAGTTGGCCAGTTCCGAGTGAATACGTGGATGCAACGGTGCGCCAGCGTCACCCAGGCGACCGACGTACAGGTTAAGCATCAGCGGCAGAATGGCCGAACCTTCGGCGAAGTGCAGCCATTGCACGTACTCATCGTAGGTGGCGCTGGCAGGATCCGGTTGCAGGCGGCCGTCGCCATGACGGCGGATCAGGTAATCGACGATGGCGCCAGACTCGATAACCACGTGGGGACCGTCTTCGATCACCGGGGATTTGCCCAACGGATGAATGGCCTTGAGTTCAGGCGGCGCAAGGTTGGTTTGCGGGTCACGCTGGTAGCGTTTTATCTCGTACGGCAGGCCAAGTTCTTCAAGTAACCACAGAATGCGCTGCGAACGTGAGTTGTTCAGGTGGTGGACAATAATCATGTGGGTCTCCGCTGGATGAGAGAGGGATGTCTAGAAAAAGACTGCTGCGCCGCCGTAGAGTGCCGTGAATCGAATGTCCTCTGGCGACCTCAGACGCTTCTGTCGGCGCAGACCGTTGCCGACTCACCGCGAAGCTGACGCTCCACCGCCGCTTTATCGATTACCGACCAAACGCCGATTATCTTGCCATCGCTGAATGTGTAGAACACATTTTCGGAAAAGCTGATGCGCCGTCCTTGTGTGTCCTGCCCCAGAAATCGACCGTGTGGCGAGCAGTTGAAGACCAGCCGGGCAGCGACCTGTGGTGCTTCAACGACCAGCAAATCGATGTTGAAACGCAGGTCGGGGATGATCCTGACGTCGTTTTCCAGCATCGTTTTATAGCCGGACAGGCTGATCAGCTCACCGTTGTAATGCACATTATCGTCGACGAAGTTGCCCAACTGGTGCCAACTACGGTCATTCAGACAGGCGATGTAAGCCCGATAGTGATCGGTCAGGTTCATGGCGCGCCCTCCTTCAGGTATTAAAAGCAGTCACTGTCAATAACCCAGATGACCCGTACAGTTTTAACAGAGTCATAGGGAACTAGCGCGGCCGACATCGCCCTAAGCCTCACATCCATGTACTGGCGCGACGCTGGTTTCAAGCGAAGGACTACAGATTCATGTCTTCAAGTAGCACTGCAGCAGCGGCTGACACGCAAGGTCGGCAAAACGCCTCGCCGAACCGACTGATTTTCATCTCCGTACTTGTGGCAACCATGGGCGCGCTCGCATTTGGTTATGACACCGGCATTATCGCCGGTGCACTGCCCTTCATGACCCTGCCTGCCGACCAGGGCGGGCTGGGTTTGAATGCCTACAACGAAGGGATGATCACCGCCTCGCTGATCGTCGGCGCAGCGTTCGGCTCACTGGCCAGTGGTTATATTTCCGACCGTTTCGGACGTCGCCTGACCCTGCGCCTCCTGTCGGTGCTGTTCATCGCGGGTGCGCTGGGTACGGCTATTGCGCCGTCTATCCCGTTCATGGTCGCTGCGCGCTTCGTGCTGGGTATCGCGGTGGGTGGCGGCTCGGCGACGGTGCCGGTGTTCATTGCCGAAATCGCCGGCCCCTCGCGTCGTGCGCGGCTGGTCAGCCGCAACGAACTGATGATCGTCAGCGGCCAGTTGCTCGCCTATGTGCTCAGCGCGGTCATGGCCGCGCTGCTGCACACACCGGGTATCTGGCGCTATATGCTGGCGATCGCGATGGTGCCGGGGGTTTTGCTGCTGATCGGCACCTTCTTCGTACCACCTTCGCCACGCTGGCTGGCGTCCAAAGGCCGTTTTGACGAAGCTCAGGATGTGCTGGAGCAATTGCGCAGCAACAAGGACGATGCGCAGCGTGAAGTGGACGAAATGAAAGCTCAGGATGAGCAGGCGCGCAATCGTCCCAAGGCAAAGGAGTTGCTGCGTCAGCGCTGGGTCATCAAGCTGCTGCTGATCGGCATCGGCCTGGGCTTTACCGCCCAGCTCACCGGTGTAAATGCCTTCATGTATTACACACCGATCATTCTCAAGAATACCGGGATGGGCACCAACGCTGCACTGACGGCCACCATCGGCAACGGCGTGGTGTCGGTCATCGCGACCCTGCTGGGCATCTGGGCAATCGGTCGTTATGGTCGTCGCCACTTGCTGATGACCGGCCTGGTGATGGTCATCCTGATGCAGGCAGCACTTGGCTGTGTACTGCAATTCATGCCGCAGAACCTGACCCAAAGCTACACGGCCCTCGCCTGCATTCTAGTGTTTTTGCTGTTCATGCAAATGTGCATTTCGCCGGTGTACTGGCTGTTGATGTCGGAGTTGTTCCCCATGCAGGTGCGGGGTTTGCTGACCGGCACAGCGGTGTCGATGCAATGGCTGTTCAACGCCTCGGTGGCGTTTACCTTCCCCATTGCAGTGGATACCATCGGCAACCCGACGTTCTTCATCTTTGCGGCCATCAACGTTGGCTCGCTGATCTTCGTGTTCCTGTGCCTTCCCGAGACCAAGGGCAAGTCGCTTGAACAGATCGAGAAACACCTGAAGAAAGAGCTGTAACCAGCGCCTTAGCGGCTCGTATCTCAACTAAAGGAATAGCGATGTCCACCACCGAGCAAGCCACTGCCACCGTAGAAAGTGTCACCTTCGACAGTGCCATCCCGATACTGCGCATGTTCGACGAGCACAAGGCGCGCGAGTTCTACCTCGACTTTCTTGGTTTCAGTGTCGAATTCGAACATCGGTTCGAAGCCGATCTGCCGCTGTATCTGGGCATCAGCCGCAACGGACTGCACCTGCACCTTTCCGAACACCACGGCGATGCATGCCCTGGAGCGACCGTGTTCATACCGACCCGCAACATCGAGCAATTACGCGATGAGCTGATTGGCAAGCAGTATGGGTATGCGCGCCCGGACATCGTGCAGCAGGGCTGGGGGAAAGTATTGGAAGTCTGCGACCCGTTCGGCAACCGGATCAGGTTTTGCGAGAGCTGAGATAACATCTGGCGCGATCAACATCCTGATCGCGCCACAACACCCGCCAAACGTGTGACCCATCGTCGGGCAACGGGATGTTTTCGGGCACAACCCTGATGCATGAAAGTACCGTTCACTCTTGCCCGAACGCCTCACACCCCTCTCGATTCAACGCTTTGCCAACCTTGGCCCATTAAGTGCATAGGTGCCTGTTCATCTTGTATACATGAATGAACACCACCATGATCGCACTCGACATTAATGAACTTCAGTCGGCGTTACGCTCGGGTACAACCACCCTGGCGACTCTTGTGCACTCCCTGACGGCGCACATTGATGCCGATGATCGACCCGAAGTCTGGATTTATCGTGTGCCTGCTGCGGACCTGCTTGAAAGAGCGGCCGCGCTGGAAGGTATCGCCGCAGAGCTGGGCGATTCGGTGTATGAGCAACTGCCGCTGTTCGGTGTGCCGTTTGCGGTCAAGGACAATTTCGACGTAGCGGGAATGCTCACCACGGCTGCATGCCCGGCTTTCGCTTATACCGCCAGAGAAAACGCTCATGTGGTGCAGCTATTGCTCGACAGTGGCGCGTTGTTGATCGGCAAAACCAATCTCGATCAGTTCGCCACCGGCCTGGTGGGCGTTCGCTCGCCTTACGGCGCGGTACGCAACGCTCACGACCCGGCCTATGTGAGCGGCGGTTCCAGTTCAGGGTCCGCCGTGGCGGTAGCGCGCGGCTACGTGAGTTTTGCACTGGGCACCGATACGGCAGGCTCGGGGCGAGTGCCCGCAGGGTTCAATGGCATCGTCGGGCTCAAGCCCAGCCTTGGTTTGTTCAGCAGTCGCGGCGTTGTGCCCGCTTGCCGCACGCTGGACTGCCCGTCGATCTTTGCCACCGACGTGATGCAGGCCTGGCAGGTGGCGCAGGTCATCGCCGCCTACGATCCGCTGGATCCGGGCAGTGTGGCCGTGCAGGCCTTGCCGGTGCAGCGCCGGGCCAAGCGTGTGGCGGTTGCCCGCCAGTGCGAGTTCTTCGGAGACACTCAGGCGCAGGCGGCGTATTCAAAGGCGCTGGCGGCGCTGCGTAACGATCCACTGGTGACCCTCAAAGAGATCGAGTTTGACGTGTTCGTCGAAGCGGCGGCGCTGCTCTATCAAGGCCCGTGGGTGGCCGAACGTCGGGCAGCCGTCGGCAGGGTTTTTACCGAAAACGCTGCCGATGTTCACCCGGTGGTGCGGGGGATTCTGCAGAGCGCTGCGTCCTTCGATGCCGTCGACGCGTTCAACGCCCGTTATCGCCTGGCGGACCTGACCCGGGCAGCCGAAAACCTATTGGCTGACGTGGATGTGCTCGTGGTGCCGACCGCGCCGTGCATGCCGACCATCAATGCGGTGCTGGAAAACCCCATCGAGCTCAATTCACGGCTCGGCTACTACACCAACTTCGTCAACCTGATGAACATGTGCGCCATCGCCATCCCGGCAATCGCTCGTGCTGACGGCTTGCCGGCGGGCATCACGCTGATAGGGCCAGCGGGTGCCGATCAGCGGCTCGCAGAGTTCGCCGCTGCCTGGCAACCGCTGTTCGGCAAGGCCGACCAGCGCGAGGCCGTCGCGATGGCCCCCCTGCCCTGTAATGCCCCGACCGTGCAAGTGGCGGTGGTGGGCGCACACTTGCACGGCCAGCCGCTCAACTGGCAGTTGCTGGAAAGCAGCGCGCGCCTGCTGCAACTCACCACCACCAGCGCTGATTATCGGCTGTATGCGCTGGCAAAGACGTCGCCACCCAAACCTGGGCTGGTGCGTGTGCCCCATCAGGGCGCCCGCATCGAGGTCGAGGTCTGGGAAATGCCGCTGAGCCGGTTCGGGGCCTTTGTCGCCGCAATTCCTGCACCGCTGGGCATCGGCTCCCTGCAACTGGCCGACGGGGCGTGGGTCAAGGGTTTCATCTGTGAACCGGGCGGCCTCGACGGGGCGCTGGACATCACCGATTTCAAAGGCTGGCGCGCCTACCGCGCCGCACACACATCTTCCATCGCTCATTGATCAGGGGTAGCACCATGTCAAACGTTGATCGTCGCAGTTTCATCAAGTTGGCGGGCATTATCGGTCTGAGCGCGGCGCTGCCGTTTGGTCGCGCCTACTCCGCCGATGCGCCGCTGGTGGTGGGTTTTATCTACGTCGGGGCGCGCGACGACTTTGGTTACAACCAGGCTCATGCCCAGGCAGCAGCGATTATCAAGACGCTGCCCAACGTCAAAGTGATCGAAGAGGAAAACGTCCCGGAAACCGTGGCCGTGCAGAAGACCATGGAAGCCATGATCCGTCAGGACGGCGCAACGCTGATTTTCCCGACCTCGTTCGGCTACTTCGAACCGCATGTGGTTAAGGTCGCGAAAAAGTACCCGGACGTACGTTTTGCGCATTGCGGCGGCCTCTGGCAGAAAGGTAAGGACCCGATGAACGCGGGCAGCTTTTTCGGTTACATCGACGAAGCGCAATACCTCAATGGCGTGGTTGCCGGGCACATGAGCAAGAGCAAAAAGCTTGGCTTTGTCGCCGCCAAGCCGGTGCCGCAAGTGCTGCGCAACCTCAACGCCTTCGCCATGGGCGCACGCTCGGTAGACCCGAGCATCGTCACCACGGTGATTTTCACCGGCGACTGGTCGTTGCCGGTCAAGGAAGCGGAAGCCGCCAACGGCCTGATCGATCAGGGCTGTGACGTGCTGACCTGCCATGTCGATGGCCCCAAAGTCATTGTCGAAACCGCTGAGAAGCGCGGCGTCATGACCTGCGGCTACCACGCCAGCCAGGCTGCGCTGGCGCCCAAGGGCTACCTGACCGGGGCCGAATGGAATTGGGAAACACCTTATCGTGCTCATGTGGCTGCGGCCCAGAGCGGCGCGCCGATGATCAACTTCCTGCGGGGCGGCCTCAAGGAAGGCTTCGTCAAGACGTCCGCCTACGGTCCTTCCGTCACTGCCGCTGCGAAGCAACAGGCGGATGCCATCAAGGCGCAGATGCTGGCGGGTCAGTTCGTGATATTCAAAGGCCCGCTCAAGAACAACAAAGGCGCTGTGGTGATTACCGATGGCGTGGCACAAACCCAGACCGACATTGCCCTGGAAAGCATGAATTATCTGGTCGAAGGTGTGCTTGGCCAGATCTGAGGAACGTTCATGAGTTCATCCACACGTCTGCGCCGTCTTGCCAGCGCGCTGTTGCCGGGGTTGCCTACGCTGCTGGCGGTGTTTTCCTCGTGCGCACTGTTCGGGCTGTTTCTGGCGGTTCAGGGCAAGCCGGCGTGGCAGGCACTGCAACTGGTCGGCGAAGGCGCGTTTGGCTCCTGGTTCGCGCTGGAGAACACTTTGCAACGCGCAGCGCCGTTGATGCTGACCGCGCTCTGCGTCGCTCTGCCTGCACGGGCCGGGCTGATTATTATCGGCGGCGAAGGCGCTCTGGTGCTTGGTGCACTGGCAGCGGCGGTCACACCCTTGTGGCTGGGACACTTGCCGCCTGCTTTGATGCTGGCATGCATGGCGCTGGCGGCAATGACCGTGGGCGCGCTGTGGATCGGCCTGAGTGGCTTGATGCGCCAGCGCCGTGGGGTCAATGAGACGATCAGCAGCCTGCTGCTTTCCTACATCGCTCTGGCGCTGTTCAGGCAGTTGGTGGAAGGGCCGTTGCGCGATCCGGCAAGCCTGAATAAACCTTCTACCCCACCGCTGGACGATACCTACCTGATCGGCACCATCAGTGACGGTTTTGAAGTGCATTGGGGGCTGGTGGCGGGCGTGGTCGCCTGTTTGCTGGCGTATGTGCTGGTGCGCCACAGCGTCAAGGGCTTTGCCCTCGCGGTGGTCGGCGGCAACGTGCGCACCGCGCTGATGATCGGCTTGCCGGTGGACCGCCTGATTCTGCTCAGTTGCCTGTTGGGCGGCGCGGCGGCGGGTCTGGCCGGCATGTTCGAAGTCACGGCGGTACAAGGCAGCGCGAATGCGGCACTGATCGCAGGCTACGGCACCAGCGGCATTCTGGTCGCCTTCGCCGCCCGCCATCATCCCCTGGCGATTATCGTCTGCGCCATCTTGCTGGGTGGGCTGGAAGCCAGTGGCGGACTGCTGCAAAGACGGCTTGGCCTGCCAGATGCGACCACGCTGATTCTGGAAGGGCTGCTGTTCACCAACCTGCTGCTCTGGGAAGCCTTGGGCGGGCGTATCGCGGCCTGGAAAATCAGGCTGGCAACGACGCACACATGGGTCGATGAGAAAGGAGCTTTGCACCATGGCTGATATCGACCTGAGTACCTTTCTGCTCGCCTTGCTGGCCGGCGCAATCCGCGTTGGCACGCCGTTTCTGTTCGTCAGCCTGGGCGAATGCCTGACCGAGAAAAGCGGCCGGATCAACCTGGGGCTGGAAGGCATTCTGGTTGCCGGCGCGATGTCCGGATACGCCGTGGCATGCCTGAGCGGCTCGGCATGGCTGGGCGTCGGCGCGGCTGCCGGTGTCGGCGTTGTGCTCGGCCTGTTGCACGGCCTGGCTTGTTCGCTGCCGCGGGTCAACGACATCGCGTTCGGCATCGCGCTGATTCTGCTCGGCACCGGGCTGGCGTTTTTTCTTGGCAAAGCGTTTATCCAGCCGCAAGCGCCCATGTTGCCTTCACTGGCCCTGGGTGCCTGGAGCGATGAGGAACGCGTGCGTTCGGCGCTGAACATCAATGTGTTGTTCTTCGTCGGCGCAGCGCTGGCATTCGTACTGCACTGGGGGCTGCGCACCACGCGTTGGGGGCTGATGCTGCGGCTGGTCGGCGACCACGCCGAAACCGCTCAGGCGCTGGGCTATCGCCCGCTCAAGGTGCGCATTCTGGCCACTGCCATCGGCGGCGGGCTGGCCGGGATTGGCGGGGCCTATCTATCGCTTTACTACCCCGGCAGCTGGAACGAAGGGCTGTCCAGCGGACAGGGCCTGATGGCCGTTGCACTGGTAATTTTTGCCCGCTGGCGGCCACTGGCGTGTCTGTGGGCATCGCTGTTGTTCGGTGCAGCCGGTGCGATCGGCCCGGCCTTGCAGGCAGTGGGCATCAGCACCGGTTACTACCTTTTCGCGGCGGCACCTTATGCATTGACGCTGGTGGTGATGTACGCCACCTGTCGCAGTGGGCGCACGCTGAACGGCGCGCCGGGCGAACTCAGCCTGACACGATGAACTGATCTTTCGAGGAGGCATGACATGGCCAGTGGTCTTGGTGGTTTGAACAAGTCGCCCAACGGCGTGGTGATCGGCCTGGCGCAACTGGCGCTGCCCGATCCCCATACCCGCGAGGCGTTGTGGGCACAAACGCAGAAAGTGGTCGGCATGGTGGCCAAGGCGCGACGCAGCAATCCGGGCATGGACCTGATCGTGTTCCCCGAATATTCCCTGCATGGCCTTTCGATGAGCACCGCGCCGCAGATCATGTGCCACCTCGACGGGCCGGAAGTCATCGCGCTGCGCGAGGCGTGCAAGGAACACCACATCTGGGGCTGCTTCTCGATCATGGAAGCCAACCCGCACGGCAACCCGTTCAACAGCGGACTGATCGTCGATGACCTCGGCGAGATTCGCCTGTACTACCGCAAGCTGCACCCGTGGGTGCCGGTCGAGCCCTGGGAGCCGGGTGATCTCGGCATTCCGGTGTGCGATGGCCCGCGCGGCAGCACGCTGGCGCTGATCATCTGTCACGACGGCATGTTCCCGGAGATGGCCCGCGAGTGCGCCTACAAAGGTGCCGACATCATGCTGCGCACCGCCGGTTACACCGCGCCGATCCGCCATTCGTGGAAGATCACCAATCAGAGCAATGCATTTACCAACCTCATGCAAACCGCGAGCGTGTGCATGTGCGGCTCCGATGGCACGTTCGACTCCATGGGCGAAGCCATGTTCGTCGATTTCGACGGCACGATCATGGCCGAAGGTGGCGGCCGGGCCGACGAAATCGTCTGCTGCGAACTGCGACCTGATCTGGTCCGCGAGGCGCGTGTGCATTGGGGTGTCGAGAACAACCTCTATCAGTTCGGCCATCGCGGTTATGTGGCGGTCAAGGGCGGTGCCCGCGATTGCCCCTACACCTACATGCACGACCTGACCGCTGGCCAGTACAGCTTGCCCTGGGAGAACGACGTGGTGCACACCGACGGCCGTTCATGCGGTTTTGCCACACCCGAACGCGAATTCAAGCCCACGCCCAGCAGCTGGAAGGAGTAAACGCCATGAGCGAACGTCACGTTGATTCGGCGCCCTATCCGTGGCCCTGGAACGGCCAGTTGCATGCGCACAACACGGCATTGATCGTAATCGACATGCAGACCGACTTTTGCGGCGTCGGCGGCTATGTGGACAGCATGGGCTACGACCTGGCGCTGACCCGCGCGCCCATCGAACCGATCAGGGCGCTGCTGGCCGTGATGCGCCCGCTCGGCTTCACCATCATTCATACCCGCGAAGGCCACCGCCCGGACCTCAGCGACCTGCCAGCCAACAAACGCTGGCGCTCGCAGCGCATCGGCGCGGGGATCGGCGATCCCGGCCCGTGCGGCAAGATTCTGGTGCGCGGCGAGCCGGGCTGGGAAATCATCGACGAACTGGCCCCGCTGCCCGGCGAAATCATCATCGACAAACCCGGCAAAGGCTCGTTCTGCGCCACTGATCTGGAGCTGATCCTGCGCACGCGCGGGATCGACAACCTGATCCTGACCGGCATCACCACCGACGTTTGCGTGCACACCACGATGCGCGAAGCCAATGACCGTGGCTTTGAATGCCTGCTGCTTGAAGACTGCTGCGGCGCGACCGATCCAGCCAACCATGCCGCTGCACTGAGCATGGTCAAGATGCAGGGCGGCGTGTTCGGCGCAGTCGGCCACTCTTCGCTGCTTCGCACTGTGCTGGAGGCTTGAACATGCGCGCCGCGAGCCTGGAAACGATCGGTGCCAGCAAACATTTCGGGACGTTTCGGGCACTGGACGAGGTGTCGTTCAAGGTCCGCGCCGGCACCGTGCACGCCCTGCTCGGCGAAAACGGTGCGGGTAAAAGCACGCTGGTCAAAGGCATCATCGGCTACAGCCCGCTGCAATCGGGCAGCATTCTGGTCGATAACCGCGAGCATGCAATTGGCACCCCGCGCGATTCGCATCAGTTGCAGATCGGTATGGTCTATCAGCACTTCACCGTGGCGCCGGGCCTGAGCGTTGCGGAAAACCTGGTGCTGTCGCGGGGTGATCTGCCGTGGCGTATCAATTGGGCCGCCGAGCACGAGCGCCTTGAAGCGTTCATGGCGAACATGCCCTTGCGGCTCGACATTCATAGGCCGGTCAGCAGCCTGGCCGCTGGCGAAAAACAGAAACTGGAAATCCTCAAGCAGCTGTATCTGCAGCGACGGCTGGTCATTCTTGACGAGCCCACCTCGGTGCTCACGCCCCAGGAAGCCGATGAAGTGCTCGGCCTGATGCAGGCAATGGCGCACCGTGGCGACCTCACCGTGCTGATGATCACCCACAAGTTTCGCGAGGTCAGCACTTACGCCGACGACGTTACCGTGTTGCGCAAAGGCCGCTGGGTCGGCACGGCAGCCGTGGCCGACACCAGCACTCGGCAGATGGCCGCCTGGATGATGGGCGAAGCACAGGTGCGCAGCGTCAGCACCGAGCGTCCGGTATCGGCACCCAGCGCGCCGCACTTGCAGATCGAGGGGCTGGACGTGCCGGGCGACAAGGGCACGCTCGCGGTGAAAAACCTGTCTCTGGCGGTTCATCCGGGGGAGATTGTCGGGGTTGCGGGTATCTCCGGCAACGGCCAACGCGAACTCACCGAAGCCCTGCTCGGCCAGCGACCGTTCAGCGCAGGAAAAATCTCGGTCGACGGCCAGCCTTACCACGCCCGTCGCGAACAGATGCAGCGCCTGCGCGTGTTCAGCTTGCCCGAAGAACCCCTGCGCAATGCCTGCATCGCCAGCTTCAGCGTCGCTGACAACCTCGCTCTGCGCAACTTCGACAAGCCGCCCTTGTGCCGTCAGGGCTGGCGTCTGGATCGTCGGGCAATCGGTGCTCAAGCAAAAACGCTGATCGAACAGTTTCAGGTTTCACCCAAGGACCCGGACCGGCCGATCGGCACCTTGTCCGGGGGCAACGTGCAGCGCGCTGTGCTGGCCCGTGAACTGACCCGTGACGTCGCCGTGCTGATCGTCGCCAACCCGGTTTTCGGCCTGGATTTCGCCAGCGTGGCGCTCATCCACCAGCGCCTGATCGACGCCCGCA
Source organism: Pseudomonas avellanae BPIC 631 (assembly GCF_000444135.1). Taxonomy (GTDB): domain Bacteria; phylum Pseudomonadota; class Gammaproteobacteria; order Pseudomonadales; family Pseudomonadaceae; genus Aquipseudomonas; species Aquipseudomonas avellanae. The sequence continues at coordinate 38,723 of NZ_ATDK01000047.1, read as the reverse complement.
ACAATGGCACGGCGGTTTTGCTGCTCAGTGAAGACCTTGACGAATTGCTGAGCCTGGCCGACCGTATCGTGGTCATTCATGACGGCGAGCTGGTCTTTGAGACCCGCGCAGAGACTGCCGACCGCACTGAACTGGGCAGGCACATGGCCGGTGCAGAACAACGTTCGCAGGCGTTGGCATGATCAGCATCAGTGCGCGCCCCGACACTTTTACCTTCGAGCCATCGCGTACCGCTGTGGTGATCATCGACATGCAGCGCGACTTTCTCGAACCCGGCGGCTTTGGTGCCGCGCTGGGTAACGACGTCGCCCCGCTGCAAGCCATCGTGCCCACCGTGCAGCAACTGCTGGCGCTGGCTCGCGAACAGGGTCTTGTAGTAATTCATACCCGAGAATCTCACCGCCCGGACCTGTCCGACTGCCCGCAAGCCAAACTCGATCACGGTTTACCGGGCCTGCGTATCGGCGACCCCGGCCCGATGGGACGTATTCTGGTTCGCGGTGAATACGGCAACCAGATCATCGACGCCCTGACGCCGCTTGCCAGCGAGTGGGTCATCGACAAACCGGGCAAAGGCATGTTTTTCGCCACCGATCTGCACCATCGGCTCACCGCTGCGGGCATCACTCATCTGATCTTCGCCGGCGTCACCACCGAAGTGTGCGTGCAGACCAGCCTGCGCGAAGCCTGCGACAGGGGTTATCGCTGCCTGCTGATCGAAGACGCGACCGAAAGCTACTTTCCGGCCTTCAAACAGGCCACTCTGGACATGATCACCGCGCAAGGTGCGATTGTCGGGCGAGTCGCCTCGCTCGCCAATCTGCAGCACGCCCTGCACACAAGGAGTACGCCGTGATGGACATCAACCTTCCACATGTGGTCGCCGAGGTGAGCCACGCCTTCACCGACTACGAACGCGCCCTGCTGGCCAATGAACTGACCACACTGGATGCGTATTTCTGGAATGCCGAACACACCGTTCGCTACGGCGTCGCGGAGAACCTGCACGGTGCCGATACCATTGCGCGCTATCGACGCCAATGCCAACCGGTCGGCCCCGGCCGAACGCTGTTGCGCACGGTGATCAGCACCTTTGGTGAGGACTTTGCCACGGTGAGCACCGAGTTTCACGATGGCGTCACTCAACGCCTGGGACGGCAAATGCAAACCTGGGCTCGCCTGGAAGGCGGCTGGAAAGTCGTTGCTGCACATGTCAGCATTGACCTCAGCAGTCTGGAGCCACGCCCTTGAATTCCCCGTACATCACCAATGCGCTGGCAGAAGACGTCTATCGTCGGCTCAAGCAAGAGATTTTCGACTTTTACCTGCTGCCCTACGACCGGTTCACTGAAACCCAGTTGGCAGATCGCTATCAAGTTTCGCGAACCCCGGTGCGCGATGCGCTGTATCGCCTGCAACGCGAAGGTTATCTGGATGTCGAGTTCCGTCGCGGCTGGTCAGTCCGGCCGCTGGATTTCGACCAGATCGACCAATTGTACGACCTGCGCATCGTGCTTGAATGCGCGGCTATCGAACGCATCTGCGCATCCACCGACGTACACCCGGAACTCAATATTCTCCGAGAACACTGGCTGGTTGCGCCAGATCGCAGGCAAACCGACATGCAAGTCGTCGCCGACCTCGACGAACAGTTCCACACGCAACTGGTCGCGGCCTCGGGCAATCTGGAAATGGCCCGCGTTCATCAGGAAGTCACCGAACGTATTCGCATTGTGCGCAGGCTGGACTTCTTCAAAAGCGCCCGCATTGAACATACCTACCTTGAACACGCCGCTATTCTCAACGCACTTCAGGCGCGTAAACGGGACGACGCGCTGGTGCTGCTGCGCTCACATGTGGAGATCAGCAAACTGGAAGTGCGCAAACTGACGATATCCATGCTCACTGATGCACGGCGGCGGTATGAGGCGTGAGGCGTGAGGCGCTGATCATCTGCTTCTGCCGAGTTTGCGGGTGAACGGTGCGGATATCTCGCATTTCAGTCCGGCTGGTTCGTAGAAGAATGTTGCCGCACCATCAAACGCATTGCTCAAGCTGCCCTTGATCATCGCCGTGCCGTAACCCTTGCGGCTCGGCTGCTCAACCTGCGGGCCGCCGCACTCAGTCCAGACAAGCCTGAAAGTGGCGTCGGGGTCGTCGATGCCCTGCGCGACGATCGACCGCTGGATGTCCAGCCCTCCCGCACCTTGAGCCAGCGAACCGTACTTGGCGGCGTTCGTACCCAACTCATGTATCACCAGCGCCAAGGCCGATGCAGCCTCTTGAGTCAGCAGAATATCGGGGCCGGAAAAACTGATATCACAGTCTTTTTGATAAGGCGCGAGCATTTCCCGCAGTAAAGTCGCCATGTCGATCTCGCAAGCGCTCAATGCCAGCGAGTGCGCGCGATGCATCATCACCAGCCGCTCACCAAACACCGCCCGGAACTGCTTCGCTTCGGGGTACCGCTTCAAGGTCAGATTGGCGACACCGCCAATGATCAGAAACAGATTGCGAATACGGTGCTCAAGCTCACCGAGCATGAGCGTGTTGGACTCCTGCGACCTGCTGTACGCACATATACGGGCGCACAACGATGATGCAACTTGGAGAAAGTCGCGCTGTTCAGCGGTGAACGACATGCCCAAAGGGTGGATGATTGCGATACTTCCCTGAGCATTATTCTCAGCGCTCAATGCCGGAATCGAAATCATCGCATGCAGATCATGCAGGGCGAAGAGCGCTTTCCACTCTTGCGAAAAGCGCGGATCATTTGCCACATCCGACACTTCGATGGTTTTCCCGGTCAATATGCCGAGCCCGCATGAGCCGTGCTTGCCGGTAATGATGTTGCCCACCAGTGATTGAGAAAACCCGGACGGCAGATTCGGGAAAATAGACTGGCGGAATGTTCGGCCTGCTTTATCCAGCACATTGGTGCCAACAATGACACCCGGCAATCTGGCCTGCAGCGCGATGGCAAAATCTTCAAGAAGCGATTCGGCAGGCAAGGCTGATGACATGACGTCCAGTGCGCGATGACGAAAAACCTCTAGAAACTCACGCATGACAGCCGCATCCTCAGGTGCGAAAAAGTGCTGCCATAATACACCCGTGGCTGGCCTGCAATGATCGAGTTGGACGAAACGCCTTTTTGAAGAAGGGGAAAGCGTGTTCGCCGTCATTCACCTATTAAAGCTATCCTGAACACTTTCCGGGAATGGAAGTCCTTAATGACACGCGCCGTACTGTTGGTACTGTTGATCCTCGCGGTTGCATGGCTTGCGCAAAGTGGTGAAAGCGACGAAATGCACTGCCCTGATAAAGATGCGAACTTTTTTGCCGATTCCATCAACGCTTATTTTGACAAGCACCCACCAAAAGCCGGAAACACCGTGACGGTCGTTGACGGTGCCCGATACGACAATCATACCCATTGGTGGATAGTGCCGGTCGATGTTGGTCAGGACAAACTACAGGCGCTTTTGAGTTGTGACGGACACCTCGAGTTGTCCGGGCGCAACGGGTAAAACCGCTTCCTGAAGGATATCGAACATATACAGCGTTGCACTGGGTCATCTGCCAATAGGACGTTATGAGGTCTGTTGCAGTCTGCGGTGTGTGAGGCAAGTTTCGAGTGATCTGTTGTGGGGTTGATCAATGGGTAGACGCCCCGGAGCCAATCGTAAAGCTAACCCCGGCTGTCACCTTACGACGGGGTTTGGAAGCACAGACGATTTGCTCGGTGCCATCTGCACGCTCGGCCACGATGAATCCGCCCTTGGAAAGCACCACGGTTCTGCCTGCGGCTTTGGCTTTTTCGTAAGCCATACGGGTTGCGAGGGAAGCCTGAGCCGGGATCTGAGCTTCAAGCTTTTGAGTAGCCTCTTCGGACAGCGCTTTGGTGGCGGCTTTGGGCATGGATCCTCCTGGTCAGTCTGCTCTGAGTGAGCGTGAACGATTTCATAGTAGCCCGAAAAACTACGTTTCGACACGGGACAGATTACGCCTTGTTTACCCGATGTGGCGCAGGCACGAGGCCTGCCTGCGCTAAGCCCGTTCGCATAGGCGGCTATTTCACCGATGCAGCCAGCCCTTCACACTAACCAATGCCACAACAGCAACGTGCCTATCAGCCCGACCACCGACACAATCGTCTGCAGCACCGACCAGACCCAAAGAGTCTGTTTCAGCTGCAGGCCGAAGTATTCGCGGACCATCCAGAAGCCTGCGTCGTTTACATGGCAGAAGAACACCGAGCCTGCGCCGATGACCAGCGCGATCAGTGATGCCTGAACCGGTGCGAGCCCTGCCATCATGGGTGCGAGGATGCCTGCGGTGGTGGTGGTCGCAACGGTGGCGGAACCGGTTGCCTGACGCAGCGCCACGGCAATCAGCCAGGCCAGTAGCAGGTACGGCATATGCGCACCTTCTGCCACTTTGCTGATGGTCTGGCTGACTCCGGCGTCCAGCAACGTCTGCTTGAGGCCGCCACCGGCACCGATGGTCAACAACAGCACAGCAATCGGCGCGAGACTTTTGCGCAACGTACCGCCGACATGGTCGCGGGAAAGCCCATTGGCCCAGCCCAGGCAGACCGTTGCAGCCAGCACCGCGATACCCAAAGCCACCAGTGGTTCGCCGAGAAATTTCAGGGTCAGCGCGACAGTGCTTTCAGGCTCCATCGTCACTTTGGCCAAAGTGCTGCCGAGCATGAGAATCACGGGCAGCAGAATGATCAGTAGCGATATACCGAAGCCAGGCTGGCGACCGGGATCGGGCTTGGCACTGAATAACTCGCCCAGTTCGGCAGGCTCCTGGATGTGCATGCGCCCGGACAACCAGTTGCCATACACCGGGCCGGCGAGAATCACCGCTGGCACTGCGATGCACAGCCCCAACAGCATGGTCAGGCCCAGATCAGCGTGCAGGGCACTGACGGCGATCAGCGGCCCGGGGTGTGGCGGCATCAAGGCATGCAGTGTGGTCATGCCCGCCAGTGCCGGAATCGCGATTTTCAGCAGTGGCTGGCCGGACTGACGAGCCATGACGAAGATGATCGGCACCATCAGCACCAGACCCACTTCAAAGAACAGCGGCAGGCCGATGACCATGGCCACCAGTGCCATTATCCAAGGCAGCATCCGGCCTTTGCCCAGTTTGAGCAGGGTTGAAGCAATGCGATCCGCGGCCCCCGACTCGGCCATCAGGGCACCGAGCATCGCCCCCAGTGCGATGATGATGCCTGCCTCGCCAAGAATGGCGCCAGCGCCTTTGCTGAACGCTTTTGCAACGGATTCGGCAGGCAAGCCCGCACCGATACCGGCAATGAAAGTGCCTACAAGAATCGACAGAAAGGGCGGAAGTCTGGTTGCGCTGATCAATACGATGATCGTGGAGATAGCAATCAGGCAGCAGATGATCAGGCGGGTATCGTGAAACACCCAGGCAGCAGACGACAAATCCAACGCGGGCCTCCTATCGTTGAGTCTTTGATTTGGGCGCTTTTCAAGAGCGTGGTCCCGGAGAAAATAGAAACAATTAGTTTCAATTCTTCAGAAGATACCGGAATACGCGATTGCACCGCAGCTAAATATTCGGGTGATGCACGCGGCCTATAGGCTGGCAATAAGCCACTCAAAAAAAACCGACAAAGCCCTGAATATCAATGGCTCCAGCGCGATGCACCCCTCAAATGATGTGGGTATAGTGACGATGCAACAGGTACGTGACACACAGTCAAACCAGCATCAATTATCCGCTCGGCATTGCGTCACACCGTATCTGATAAGCGCCGCGATCAATTACCGGATCACTCGACAGGAAATCAGATGACCTCATCCAGCCAGCGCCTGGCTTTGCTTGAAGCAGTTGTCGAGCAGTCATTCAACGCCGTGTTGATCACCGATGCCAATCTGGCAAACGGCGGCCCGCTCATCGTTTATGTCAACCCGGCGTTCTGCACCATGACGGGCTATACGGCCGAGGAACTGATCGGTCTTTCGCCGCGCATTTTGCAGGGTGCGGATACCGACCCGCAGGTTATCGAGCGTCTGCGGCAATGCCTGAGCGAACGTCTTTTTTTCGAAGGGTCGACGGTCAATTACCGTGCGGACGGCAGCCCGTATGTCGTCGAGTGGAAAATTTCACCGGTGCGCGACGATGCGGGCCAGGTCTGCAACTTTGTGTCAGTGCAGCAAAACATCAGCCCGCGCATCCGCGCCGAGCGTGAACAACACTTGCTGGCGCAGGCGCTGAACGCCGCGTTCGACCCGATCATCATTACTGATCGCAACTCCACCATCGTGTTTGCCAATGAGGCGTTTCAGCTCATAACAGGTTACAGCGCGCCCGAGATCATTGGGCAAAACCCCCCGCGAATGCTGCGCTCGGGCAAACATGACGCGCTGTTTTATGCGCAGTTCAAAGAGTCGCTCGCGAGCGGCGAGCCCTTTCGCACCACCTTTATCAACAAGCGCAAGGACGGCTCGCTTTTCTACGCCGAACACAGTATTTCCCCGCTGCGTAACGTGGAGGGTGTAATGACGCATTACGTCAGCATCAGTCAGGATGTGACAACTCGCCTGGGGCGCGAGCAGAAGTTGCTGGAGATTGCCCACAGCGACCCGCTGACCGGGCTGGATAACCGAAGGGCCGCGGAACACACGCTTGAGCGCATGATCAATACAGCGCGGATATCGGGCAAGCCGTTCAGCTTCATTATCTGCGATATCGACCATTTCAAATCAGTGAATGATCAGTACGGTCATCCTGCTGGCGACAGCGTATTGAAAAACGTTGCAGCCATTCTCAAACACCGGATTCGTGCGTTTGACATTGCCGCCCGCTGGGGAGGCGAAGAATTTCTGATACTGGTGCCCGACAGCTCACTGAAACAGGCCGCCGAGCTGGCAGAACGGGTTCGCAAAGGCGTGGAAAGCCTTGAAATACCTGAAGCAGGCCCGGTAACCATTTCTTTGGGGGTTTCAGAACTCAGCCCCGGAGAAACGGCCGCAAGCCTCATCCAGCGAGCGGACAAGGCGCTGTATCAAGCCAAGCGCCTGGGGCGCAACCGTGTCGAGATTGCTCACGCTGACGACCCGGCTTATTGATGCTGATTTTCGGCTGTCGCTACTACGGTCGAGCGCCCTCGACAAGAACAGGCATTCTCAGAATCTTGTTGGCAGCGGTGATATAAACCCAGTGCTGCGAGCCTGCGGAGCAGAACGCAAGATTGCCGGTGTCCTTGGCCGTTACCAGCAACTTGCCGAGCAACTTCCCGCTGGCCGAAAACACCTGAACGCCCTCTTTGCTGCTGCTCCAGACATTACCTTGAGCATCGACCTTGAGCCCGTCGGGAATACCGGGGGTAATCTCGGCGAACACTCGTCCATTACTCAGCGCCCCGTCGTTGACCTGATACACCATAATCCTGTGGGCCAGCGTCGGTTTTTTGAAGTCATGCGCCAGTTGCGAATCTGCGACGTACAACAAACGCTGATCCGCGGAAAACGCCAGGCCGTTGGGCGAGTGCAGTCCTGGAGTATTCTGTCTCACCAGTTGATCGTGCTCTGGATCGTAGCGGTACACATACTCGCCGCCCTGCTCCGGCTTGCCGCCATAACTTTCTGCCTTGTTCAGTACGCCAAAGGTCGGATCACTGAACCAGATGCCTCCTTGATCATCGACTGTGACGTCGTTTGGACTGTTCAAGCGTTTACCCTGGTACTTGTCGACCACTGTGCGCCATTGACCGTCCGGCTCCTGACGCACAATGGCGCGCTCACCATGGGAGGCAGCAATGACACGCCCCTTGGAATCCCGAGCGTGCCCGTTTTGATAATGGGCAGGGTCCAGCCAGGTACTGACGCCTTCGCCCTCTTTCCAGCGCATGACCTTGTTGGCCTTGACGTCACTCCAGATCAAACCACCCTCGGGCAGACATAACGGCCCTTCTGCCCACTTCGCATCTGCAGTGACAATCTGTGCCTGCGCATCGGGCTGAACAAGTGTGGCGAAGTGGGGGTTGCTGGCAACTACCTTTACAGGCGATGCCGTGTCCGAAGCCATGACTGCACCGCTGGCAAGAAGCGCACTGCCGAACAAAAGCACTGATATGTTCCTGCCCGGATGACGTAAAACCCGATTCATACGCTTCGTCCTGTCGATCAATAGGCGCAAGGGCCAGAGGTACGTTTGGCAGCAGCTTGGGGCTTGAGTTTCACAATGAGCTGAACGTTGGGCTGATCACCCACGGTACGGCTCAAATGCCCTACGCGCTTATCGTCGGGCCGCGCCCTGGCGCTGGCGTCGGCATTGAACTGCATCTCTCCGGGGCCTTGAACAAGCACCGTGCCATCGGTTGTTTCCACCGACCATTGCCCCTGAAGCGTGATGACCCACTGAGGGCCGGGGGCGTGATGCCAACTGCCGACGTAACCCGGCGGCAACACCGCATAGGCGATACTTTCGATTTCATCGGGCGACACACCGATCCACTGAGGCTCGGCGGGTGGTGCGTAACTTTTAAACTCCAGTCCCTCAATGCGACAGTGGTCCACATGAGTGGCGCCCTGCTCATCGGCCCAGACCGTTGCATACTTGACCGGGGGTTGAAGCTTGCCGTTACTGGTGGTGCTTTCTGAAGCGTTACCGGGAACGGACAAAACGGCAGCGAAGGTATTGCTGCCGGTCGCCCATACAGCAGTACAAGCAAGTGCAAGTGCGAAGCGCGTTTTCATGAGTACATCCTTATTCACAATGATGGCGGGGAAAAAACCGCGTGACCCGGCTTTTTCGCATCTTATAAAACGGGCCTGCACTGAGCGCAGGCCCGAGCGCTGTATCAGAGTTTCGGCAGCTGCCCGATACGGCCCATCATCTCGGTCACGATCTGCAGGTCGAGCAGAAACTGCTCGGTGGTCTTGAACTCGTTATCAGTGTGACCGGTGTATTTGACTTCAGGTCTTGCCAGACCGAACTGCACGCCGTTGGGCAACTCATGAACCGATGTAGCGCCCGCCGAAGTGCCGAACGCGTGTTTCATGTCGAGGTTTTCAGTGGCCACAGCGAGCAATGCCTTGACCCACTCGCCTTCCGGGTTGCGATACATCGGCTCGGCAATGGAATAGTCGAACACCGGGTTGATAGCGGTCTTCGTGCTCCATGCCGTGAGTTTGTCGGCAATTTCAGATTTGAGCACTTCTGGAGACTTGCCCTTCGGCACGCGCAGATTGACCGCAAGTTTGAACGCCTTGTCATCCAGCGCAACGTAAGTCAGGGAAGTCGTCAGCGGCCCCATGAACTCATCGGAGAAACCAACACCCAACTTGCCGCCCAGATAGTCCAGGCCCCAGTTGTCGGCCGCATAGCGAGCGGCATCCGTGATGTGGTTGTGCTTGAGCGCAACGTTGCCGTCGAGGCTGTTGATGAAATCCAGCATCCTCGCTACCGGATTGACGCCGGACTCGGGCGCAGATGAGTGCGCGGAAACACCGGTCACTGTCAACTTGACGTCCTTACCTTCCACGTTGGCGGCAATCTCGAAGTTGCCGCCATTGCGTTTCACATAATCTGCGCCGGCCTGTTGCAGGCTGGCTGCCAGTTGCGCAGGCTTGTCGGTCACCAGCGTAACGACTGATTTCGACGGGATCTGATTGGTGGCCATGCCACCGGTCATCGAAACGATCTCGGCACCCTCACCCTGCGCAGCGCGCTTGGCAAAACTGGCCATGACGGTGCCGTAGCCTTTCTCCGCAATCACAACCGGATACCCGCCATCCAGCGCCAGGTTGTAATTGGGTGTCGGATTGCGCTCGAAGTAGTAGGGAATGGCATCGCCGGCAGTCTCTTCAGTGGTGTCTATCAGCAGCTTGAAGTTTCTCGCCAGCGGCAGCTTTTCTTCCTTGATGACTTTCATCGCATACAGCGACACCACGATGCCGTTCTTGTCGTCTTCGGTGCCACGGCCGTACATGCGGTCACCAATCAGGGTGACTTTGAACGGGTCCAGACGAGTGCCGTCAGGTAATACCCAGTTCTCTGGTGTAACGGGGACAACGTCGGCATGCACATGAATACCTACGACTTCATCGCCGCTGCCGTCGAGCGAGACTTCATAGACGCGGTTATCGACGTTGCGAAACTTAAGGTCGAAGCGTTCGGCAAGGCTCTTGATCGTGTCGGCGATTTTGATGAACTCAGGGTTTTCATGCTGGGCAACGCCGTCCACACGCACCGTCGGAATGGCGACCAGCTCACGCAGCGTCTCGGTGGCCGCGCTGCCGTACTTAATCCGCGCGTATAGGCCGAGCAGGCGATGAATTTCGTTTTGCTGCGCTTCAGAAAGCTTCTTGTTGTCGAGAAAGGCCGCGATCGCAGGGCCGATATTTGCGCTCTTGGCGATATCGTTCTTGTTCACGCTCGCCAGAAACTGCCTGAAGTCTGTTAACGATGTACCGCTGAACGTCTTGACGATAACGGCGCTCTGCTGCGCATCAAGGTTGGCATAAGCCGACGTAGTCACGGCTGAAAGGCTGGTCAGTATCAGCGTGGCTGCGGCGAGTTTTTTGAGTGCGAAATTCATTTTTGAAGGCATTCCTTGGCAGGCAGGGGTTTGAAAAAAACCTGATCGTTTGATCAGTAAGCCTTCCAACTTACACCACGAGACAAGACGGCGGGAATCCCCGCTTTGAAAACCTTCGCGAGCGTGGTGCAGCAAACTATCCCGATGGCGAACATCGACATCCGCCCTCACGCGTAAACGACCCTGGTCTTTTTTGTGGTTCAGCAGGCGCTCGTTAATGTGACATCATCCCTGTCTACCTGTGGGCCTGCGCAGACCACAGAACGACATTGCCCTCACTCATGGAAGGAAAATAAAGTGCACTCGAGAAGTACGCTGGCAGCCCTGCTGATTTCGATAAGCCTGCTTATCGGTGGGTGTGACAAGAGCGACGCACCACAAAGCGTTGCGCAACCTGGCAGCCCGCCGCAACAAAAGATGAGTGCCGAGCAGGCCGAGGTCGAAAAGTACAATGTCTATGTAAAAGCGGCCAATTACGGTGCTGACTTTGGCGAGTTGCTGGAGAAACGTCTGAATGAATATCCCAAGAAACTCGCAGCGGGTAAAAAGCTGACGGATTACTACATCTTCAGTACCTACGACATCAGCACATGGCAAAAGAACCTGAAGGAGGCACTGGCCATAGAGTCTCCAATGCCCGAGCTGGATGAGCCCGCAAAAGGCATGCTTGAAACCCTCGCCAAGCTGGCTCCTGTCCAGGCCGAACTTGAAAACTACGCACAGTCCAAAGGCTTCCTCGCCGATGATGGAAAGAAGGCCCGGGAAATGGAGCCTGCTCTGCAAGCAGCGATGAAAGACGTCGCCGTATACCAGGCGGTGTTTTTTGACGGGATCAACAAGCGTGACGACATAAACACCAAAAACGCGTTTGAAAGCGCAGAAAAAGACTCAGTAGCTTATTATCGAGCAGGCATTGTCGTGTACGCGAAAGAGTCCGCGCGGTTAGCCAGCGAGTTCTTTCAGAACGCTGGAAGCGAAGAAACTGCCAAGCCGTTCGAAGCCAGTCTGAGCAAAACGGCACAGATGATCGAAGGCTGGGACAAAAAAACCCGCGAACAAACGCGCTCGCCGGGCTGCACAGTGGTATTGAGCGACCTGAACGGTTTCGTGGGCAAGGGACGCCAGGCGATCAGCGATGCACGAAGCGGCCAGTACAAACGTGAGAATAATAGCGAGTTGAGATGGCGTTCATTCAACCCTGTCGAGCGAGGTGCCAAAGACGTACAGCGCGCTTTCGGCAGCTTGATCAACAGCATGAACCGGGACGAATGCATCTGACGATGATCTTCGCCACTCGCAGGATGCTTGAAGCGCATCCCGCAAGACATCTTATAAGGGGGCGCAAATGATCAAGCTGCTACGCCATCTAAAAGCCCGCTTCGGCCAAAAGCGCACTGCGCCGCCGCCCGCCAGCGCCCCGATTGCCGAGCCGGCCATCGTGTCTCGCGTGCAACAGAACCTGGCCTGGCTGCCGGTGCATCAAGAGCCTGAACCGCTGAATTCACCGCCCCCCCGCCTGCCCGCCTGCCCGCCCTTGGGCAGGGAAAACGAATCACTGCTCATCCGCTACCGGGCTTACATCGCGCAGGTAGAACAGGCTGACCGAACCACACTGGACGAGGCATGCTGTCAAACCGGGCGGCAGCTAGCTCAAGAATTGCTCGACACGGCAATCACCATGGCCAGCTGGAAAGCCGATAGCTCGCCCGATATGTACTGGCTGATACAATCCGCAGCCATTGCTTCAATGTTTGCTGACGGCGTGCAATCAGAAGCCTTTCAGCGTTACAGAGAACATCTGCAGCACTACAGAAAGGGGCGGCTGACCGCGGGACAGGTGTCGGCGTTTGATATCTACGTGGGGTGGCATACGCCAAAGCCGGTCAGGGCCTTTCTGCCACACCCGTCGAGCGATACACGGTCACCCAGCGAACCTTCACCCACGCCTCAAGATATCGACGAGCTGCTGTCATACCTGCCACGGTTGTACCCGGACGGTGTGGCTATCAAAACGTACGTCGTCAAAGAGAACACCTACTGGCCGGAATATTTCAAGGTCGTGGACGATTTCTATCGCGCCTCGGGCAAGGGTTGCTGGACTGACTTTGATTACATAAATCATGGCGCAGGGGACATGCTCGAAAATGATGCCTACATCGCGCAGGCAAACCTTGCAGACATACAAACCATGCTCACCTATTGCAACAGGGGCGAACGCTTTTGCGACGGGCATCATGGCGGGATGATCGAGAAAGGCTACATGCTGAAGATCCTGCGCAGGCTGAATGTGCTGCGCGGCGCGTGCACGGCTCATTGAGCCAGCAATGACGCGGAGTGTTTGGCATCGTGCGCAAATCTCGAAGAGCTCAAGAAACGGGCTTTTGCCCGAAGGGCGCAGGAGCTTCAGGAGGTCACAACGGCTGCGAAGCGACCCCACAACCTGCTGACTCTGCTACATCTGGCAAACCGGGGCGGCCGGTTTTGCTGCCAGTTTCCGGCAGATCGCGGACAAGTCCGCTCCTACAAAAATCGTGTATTTCAAGTCATCCGTTCAACTATTGTGCAACGCTCCGCGTCGGCATCCAGCCCCAAGCAGTGCGGACGAGCGAAGCACCGCACAGATCCGCTCCTATATGTGCACCACAATTCCCGAGGTGCCGTACTCATCACGTACAGCTCTGACTGGCGAATGACTTCAATAATGTATGCCGGCCCCAAGGTCCGCAGTATTCAGGAAGACATGCGATCCGCCTGTAACCACAGCGCGCGTACCACTTGGCCACATCTTCATCCAGCGTCTCGATCAAAGCGTCCACACAGCCTCGCTCGGCGGCCAGCGTTTCAATCCTGTGCAGCGCCTCTGCCCCCAGCCCCTCTCCTCGCGACTGAACATCGACCCAGAGATAACTCACAAAGAGCCGCTGAAACTCGGTGCGACCTGTCGCGCCGCCAATCACCAGACCGTTTTCCATAACCACACAGGCGATCGAGCCAGCCAGCCCTCCTTTCGCCTCGGACAATGCGCGGCCGTGGTGTAAGACACCGGCCCCGATTACCTGGATCTGATCATCGGCAATCTGTGCGCCTGTAAGCCACTCCCTCATCTCATCACTCCTTCGTTATGGGCCGAAAAGTACATGAGCAAGATAAAGGCCAACCGCACGATAAACCCCACTGAATTCTTCCGTCGCTGACGACTCCGACTATTACCGAGCGACACTTCAAGTCATCCGCTCACCTACCCGAGGACACCTGTATGACCACTGCATTCAAAGTTGGCGACGCGGTACGCTGGAACGCCGAAGCGGGCGAGGTGCATGGCAAGGTCACCAACGTGCACACAAAGGACGTCGAGTTCATGGGCAAACACCGGCCTGCTTCCAGGGACGATCCGCAGTACGAGGTGAAGAGTGACAAGACCGGACACTCGGCGATGCATCACGAGGGGGCGCTCAAGCACGCTTGATCTGCCATGCCGCCTACATCAATCGGCCAGCAAAAGCGGTATCAGGGAAACGTGTCGAAATAAATACAATTGGAAATGAAATTCTACTGGCTGTATTAAGTGAACAGATCCTTCGCCCAGCGTGGCTGGGAGCGGGATCCACACCACACTTCGACAGTTAGGTTCTGTACGAAAAGTCGGCGAGCGAAGGTCAGGCAAGGCAAAAACAGGCGAGGAAGCGGAGTCTACGTGTTGTAAATGAGCATTCCGAGCCTGTTTTTAACGCAGCATCACCGAGCGCAGCCACTTTTCGTACAGAGCCTAACAAGCCTGAGGCTTTTTATGACATCGTCCCTGTCCCGCCGCAAGATCCTTCAAGGTGCCTGCTGCCTTCCCGTTGCCGCAGCGCTGATGGAATTACCCTCGATTGCCAACGCTGCAACGCCCACCTCGCCCCGAACCACATTGACGGCTGATCAGGCACTCAAAGCTCTGCGCGACGGCAACGATGCGTTCATGACGGACAAAACCATCAACGTCGAGAGTAACCGTGATCGCCGTCTGGAAATCGCCAAAGGCCAGACTCCGTTCTGTATTCTGATCTCCTGCTCCGACTCGCGCGTACCGCCAGAGCTGCTCTTCGGGCGTGGTCTGGGTGAACTGTTCATCGTCCGTAACGCAGGCAACACCGTGGACACGGCAGCGCTGGGCTCGATCGAATACGGTGTCAGCCAACTGGGTGTGCCGCTGGTGGTGGTGATGGGCCACGAGAAGTGTGGTGCCGTGGCTGCAGCGGTGTCGGTGGTGGAAGACAACACGGTTTATCCAGGTGCCATTGGCCAGATGATCGAACCTATCCTGCCGGCTGTGTTGAGCGCCAAATCGAAGAAAGGCCGCAACCTGCTCGAAGACTCGGTCAAGGCCAACATCCAGCGCACTGTCGCCCGTTTGCGCACGGCTTCCGAACCTGCCCTGATGAACCCGATCAAAACCGGTCAGGTCAAGGTGGTCGGTGCCTATTACAGCCTCGAAAACGGCAAGGTCGATTTCTTCGACGTCTGATGTATTGAAGTCTTGACGCAAAAAAGCCAGCGCACGGACTGCGCTGATTCTTTTCCATGAACGCTGTTTCCCGCCTCGTTGCCGCCCTCCCCGCCATGCTGTAAAAGTTGCCTGAACGCCTGTCACAGGCCATCTGATCAATACGACTCAGGATGCAGTCGGCACTTGGCATCGCCACACGTCAAATAAAGGAAACGCGTGAAAAAGGATTATCTGGCGTTCTTCACATCATTGTTCCTGTCACGATTGGCCGATCAGGTTCTGCTGTTCATCGTGCCACTGGTCGTCTTTCAAACCACCAACAGCGCGTCTTGGGCGGGGCTGGCGTTTTTCGTCGAATCGCTGCCGCGCTATCTGGCATTTCCTGCATGTGGAGCACTGTGCGACAGGTTTTCTCCCGTAAGAATGCTGCACATCAGCCAGGTCTATCGAGCGCTGATCTGTGTAGTGGCGGTGCTGTTGTACGGGGCGTTCGGCGGGATTTTCTGGCTGGTGGTGCTCTCGGCTGTGTGCGGCGTCCTGACCACCCAGGGGATCATGGCCCGCGAAGTGCTGATGCCGCACATTTTTCAGCGCTACAGCTATACCAAGACGCTTGCTTACTCGCAGATTGCCGATCAGACAGGTCTGGTCCTGGGACCGCTCGCCGCGGTGCTTTTACTGGATATCTGGGCCTGGCCGTGGGTTGTGCTGTGCAGTGCCGGGCTGTTTCTACTGGCCGATCTGGCCATGCTGGTATGGCAACGCAGCAGCGCTATCACGCTTGATGCCTGTGACCCGTCAGTAGGCATCGGGTGGCAGCCGCTGAAAATCGCACTGGGGCATATCGCCCGACTGACCGAGCTGAAAAAAGTCATCACCCTGGCAGTCGGGGTCAACCTCATCGTTGGCGTAACGCTGGCCACGTCGGCGGCGATGGTTATCGGCGAGCACACTGCGGGCAATGGCAACTACGCCAGCCTGCAGATGGCCGGTGCGTTGACGACCATCGTGATTCTGCTGTTTCTCGCCCGTGTGGTCGTGCCGATGCGGGTGCTTGGCAGTGTTTCGTACATGATGATCGTAAC
Source organism: Pseudomonas avellanae BPIC 631 (assembly GCF_000444135.1). Lineage (GTDB taxonomy): Bacteria > Pseudomonadota > Gammaproteobacteria > Pseudomonadales > Pseudomonadaceae > Aquipseudomonas > Aquipseudomonas avellanae. The sequence goes on along the minus strand of NZ_ATDK01000047.1, from coordinate 22,564 downwards.
GGGTGCACTTGTGAGCGCGTTGAGCCCCGGCCTGGGCGGCTATGTGTGCGGCTTTCTGCTGATTGTCGGATTCGACAAGATGTTCAACGTTTACCTGCGCAGCACTCGACAGCGCGTGATACCCAGGCAGGACTTCGGCAAGACGGTAGGCGTGATCACCCTGCTCAACAATCTGTCGCAGCCGTTGGCCGGGTTGCTGGTTGCGCTGCTGGCCGCTCCGCTGGGAACTCGGCAGGTGATCCTCATCCTCGCTGCGCTGAACGCTTTGCTAGGCCTCGCCGCGCTGTGGCTATTCGGGGGATGGCGAACCCGACGCTGATCGAACATCCTCAATGAGGGTGCCTGCACGCTGATCGCACGCAGGCACCCCGGACGAGATCAATATTCTCAGATCACGCCGCAAGCAGCACGATCACCGCCGCCGCCCAAAGGTTTAGGCATGTCGGCGTGGTTATCGCCGCCGGCATGAACCATCAACGCATGGCCTTTGATTTCCGACAGTTTTTTCAGGCGTGGTGCCAGTACCGGATAGGTTGCAGTACCGTCAGCCGTGACATAAAGCGCAGGCAGGTCGCCCAAGTGACCTTGCGCATAAGGCCCCAGGTGTTTGCCGGTCTTGGCCGGATCAAAGTGACCGCCCGCGGCCAACGCCGCAACCTTCACGCCGTCCTTGGTGCCCGCTTCGCAACTGCCGTTTTCATGCACATGAAAACCGTGAACGCCCGCAGGCAAGTCGGTCAGTTTCGGCGTAAACAGCAAGCCGTACTGCGTTTCGCTCACCGTGACGCTGCCGATGGGTTTGGGCGCGCCATCAGCGCTGACCAGATTGATGGGAACGTCCAGCGATGCGGCCTGAACACTGAGGGAGAAGGCGCCAAGCAGGCCCAGCCAAAGATGAGATTTCATAGGTTTCAATGCGTCCCTGATCTGTTGATCGAAGTGAACGTTGCTCTGAGCGGCGTGAGTCAGCACGCAACGCAACGTCCTTGATGTCACAGAGGATGTGACCACAGGCGCGCGCTTTGATGCAAAAAGATGAGCGAGAAGCGCTCGGGGAAGTGATGCAAAACGTCACACTGGCCTGCCAACACAGGTTGGCAGGCCAGTGAATTCAGCATGCGCCGGGGGCCAGCGCTACAACTGGCTTCAGATATCCAGGCAGATCTTGCCGAAATGCTGGTTGGTTTCCTGATACTTGAACGCTTCGACAATGTCGGTCATCGGGAACGAGCGGTCCATGACCGGGCGCATGCCGTTGGCATCGATGGCGCGGATCATGTCTTGCTGCTGAGTGCGGCTGCCCACCAGCACACCTTGCATGCGCAGTTGCTTGACCAGCGCCGGAACGAACTCCAGCTGACCGGCCACACCGCTGAGAATACCGATGACCGAAATATGGCCGGCAACTCGTGCTGCGTTCATGGAATGCTGCAGCGTCGATGGGCCGCCTACGTCAATGATGTGGTCCACACCGCGCCCGCCGGTGAGCTTGCGAGCCGTCTCGCCCCAGTTGCTGTCCTTGCGGTAGTTGATCAGGTGGTCGGCACCCATCGCCTGCAGACGCTCCAGCTTTTCATCACTCGAAGAGGTGGCAATAACCGTAGCGCCCACCATCTTGGCGAATTGCAGGGCGAAGATCGACACGCCGCCAGTGCCTTGGACCAGCACGGTATCACCGGCTTTCAACGAGTCATCGACCATCAGCGCACGCCATGCAGTCAGGCCGGCAGTGGTCAGTGTGGACGCCTCGGCATGGCTGTAACCCAATGGCGCATGGGTGAACGAGGTGGCGCGAGCGGTAACCTGCTCACGGGCATAACCATCAACGCCATCGCCTGGCACCGTGACAAAACCTTCAACCAACGGCTCACCGCTGATCCATTCAGGGAAGAAGGTGCTGACGACCGAGTCGCCCACCTTGAACTCGCTGACACCTTCGCCGACCGCTGTGACCACACCGGCACCGTCGGCCATGGGAATGCGCTTCTCAGTCGGTGCCCACATGCCGGTGACAACAGCGAAATCGTGGTAGTTGAGCGAGTTGGCGTGCAGGCGCACGGTGATTTCACCGCTTTGGGGTGCCAGCACTTCGCTTTCACCAACGCTGACCTGATCGTAGCCGCCGCCAGCCTGCACGTAGATGGTTGTGTTGCTCATGGTCAATCTCCTATCAATTCAACATTACGCAAAATGACGAAATGTATAAATAAAACTTATAACTCTTTCTTGAGCCGATCCGCGAACCGGTCGATGGCTTGCTCGTCACGGCGGAAGTACGTCCACTTGCCGATCCTCGTCGCCTGCACCAGCCCGGCACGCTGCAGAATGGCAAGGTGCGCGGACGCCGTGGAAGCCGACAGATTGGCCTTGGCCTGAATATGTGACACGCACACCCCTATCGCCGGATCACCGTGGTCCTGGGGAGGGAAATGGGCCAGCGGGTCTTTCAGCCACTCCATGATCAACATACGAGTGTCATTGCCGACCGCTTTGATTTGCTCAAGAATCATGGGGAGCAACATTACGCCTTTTTACGAAATGTTCAACCCCCCGCAAAAAATACACATGGCACAGAATGTGATTGCCGCTTCACATCGGCATGGCAAATAAAGCACTCTGTCGACACTTACAAAACCCAGTACGCTATCAAAGCCAGGACCGTCTCATGATCAATCTGAAACACAGCGTATTGACCGCCCTGCTGCTGGGCATGGCCGGTATGGCTCAGGCCCAGGAATCAGCGTCGCACCTGGACAAGATCGTGCAGACAGGCCAGTTGGCGGTCTGCACCACGGGCGACTACAAGCCTTACTCCCTGCTGCGCGAAGACGGCGAACACGAAGGAATCGATATCACCATGGCCCGCTCACTGGCCAAAAGCCTGGGCGTGACCGTGCAATGGGTACCTACCACCTGGAAAACCCTGCTGCCGGACATGGTTGCCGGTAAATGCGACATTGGCATGGGCGGCATTTCGGTCAGCCTGGAGCGCCAGAAGAAAGCCTTTTTCAGCAGTACGCTGGATGTCGATGGCAAGATCCCGCTGGTCCGCTGTGAAGATCAGGCCTTGTATCAGACTGTCGAGCAGATCAACCAGCCGTCAGTACGCCTGATAGAGCCGGCCGGTGGCACCAACGAGGCGTTCGCACGCGCCCATCTACCCAATGCATCTCTGGCGTTTCACGACAACAAGACCATCTTCCAGGAGTTGCTCGACAAAAAGGCTGACGTGATGATCACAGATGCTTCCGAGGCCCTCTATCAACAGAAACGCATGCCGGGTCTGTGCGCGGTCAACCCGACCCATTACATGCAATATGGTGAAAAAGCCTACCTGCTGCCCCGTGATGATGTGACCTGGAAAAGCTACGTGGACCAATGGCTGCACCTGAGCAAGGCCACTGGCGAATACCAACAGGCGCTGGGTGAATGGCTGGCAGTGCCGACCCAATTATAAAAAAAATATCATTTAGCCAGCAGTTAAAGCTTGGGATTGGGGTGCCGATAGTTTTTGAACCTGCGATGTACTTCGCAAGGCTTCTGGCTGTGTAAGCGCAATAACCTACAGGGAAACTCCGATGTCCCAAGCCCAATCGGCTCATTCCGGCTTCACCATAAAGCAACGACTGATGGCCTCGACCTTCGCCATCATCGTCGCGTTTGTAGCTCTATCAGTTTTCATGATCCATACACTCAAGACATCGACCGAGAATGTCGACGCGCTCTACAACCGGGACTTCCTGGCAACCGAGGCGGTGAACAATATCGACGGCGCGCTGACTCGCGTGGACATCAACATTCTGCGCATGATCGCCATCGGCAATCCGGAGCAGACCGCCGGCTGGAAGAATGAGAACGAAGCCGCTTTCGCCAAACTCGATGAACTGACCGTGCAGCTCGGCAAGAACACCGCTGAAACGCTGGATGTGACGCTCACTCAGCAGTTGCAGCGCGATTACACAAAGCTGCGTGCCGGCATGCGCCATCAGACGAGCGTTATCCAGACGGGTGACATCGCCGCCGCCACCACTATCAACCGTACCGAGGTCAAACCATTTGCCGAGCAGGTATTCAAGACCCTGCAGACCCTGCGCGAGCAAGGCAAGCAACACGCTGGCGAACGTTTTGAGGCGCAGGAAGGCAGCGCCAACCAGGCCAGCAAGCTGGCCATCGGCGCCACGCTGGTGATTGCGATACTGGGTGTCATGGTAACGCTGCTGACCATACGCAGTATTCTGGCAGCCATTGGTGGCGAACCCTCTACAGTGGCTACCATCACACGCACCATTGCCAAGGGCGACTTGAGTAGCACCATCAAGGTCAATGCCGATGACAACACCAGCGTCGCTGCTGCCGTGGTTGCCATGCAGACCCAACTGCGCGATACCCTGCAGCAGATTTCAAACTCGGCAACCCAGCTGGCCGCCGCTGCCGAAGAGATGACTGCCATCACCGAAGACGGTGTTCAAGGCATCCAGCGACAGAACAACGAGATTGATCAGGCCGCAACGGCTGTCAATGAAATGACCAGCGCAGTGGAAGAAGTCGCTCGTAACGCCGAACACACCGCACGCTCGTCAAGCAATGCGACCAGCGCGGCGCAGGCCGGTCTGGGGCTGGTCAAGAAAACCGTCAGCGCAATCAACACCATGAGCACAGACGTACAGAAAACGGCCACCTTGATTGGCGAGCTGGCAGGTCAATCGCGCGACATCGGCAAGGTGCTGGATGTGATTCGTGGTCTGGCCGAGCAGACCAACCTGCTGGCCCTCAACGCCGCGATCGAAGCCGCTCGCGCAGGTGAAGCCGGACGCGGGTTTGCCGTGGTAGCGGACGAAGTTCGTGCTCTGGCTCACAGAACCCAGCAATCAACCAGCGAAATCGAACGTCTGGTGACCAACATCCAGAGCGGCACTGAGCGGGCTGTGGGCTCGATGCGTGGCAATACCGAACTGGCCAGCGAAACGCTCGGTATCGCCGAGGGCGCCAATGAATCTCTGACTGCCATCAGCACGGCGGTGAGCGAGATCAACGACCTCAATCTGGTCATCGCCAGCGCTGCGCAACAGCAGGCACACGTGGCACGGGAAGTGGATCGCAACCTGGTCAACATCCGTGACTTGTCTGCGCAATCCTCATCGGGCGCGCAGCAAACCAGCAGTGCAAGCCGTGAACTGTCGACACTGGCGCTGGACCTGAACAATATCGTCGGGCGCTTCCGCCTGTCCTGATTCGACACGCACTCTGCGCGCCGCCACGGCGCGCAGAGTGCAACCCCGCTGGCCTTTTCTGGCCAATCTGCACGCCTGCCTACCTATTTTGTTGCAAGCCCCTCGCGCCTGAAATAGCGTGGTGTCCTGGACGAACAAGGACAGCCCGCATGAAGCCCAGCAAGCCCATCACCCGCGCATTCTGCGTCGAATTACAACAAGAGTTGTCGATTGCCGCCGCTCGCCGCGAGTACTTTTCCCTGGAACCGCCACGCAAGCGCTTCGAGTTTCTTTGCTCGAACGAAGCTTGCAGAGCGCTGGGCGCTAAAGTGACCGGGGTTCGCTATGACGTGAAGCCACAGGATAACCCGACCTTTGTGGCTGCGCATTTTCGCGCCAACCCGCATCACGATCACCATCCGGACTGTGAATGGGTGGATGAGAGCGCCGACGAAAAGCCAGACGTTCCGGTTGAAGAAACCGATGTTCAGACGCGCCTGCGCCAGGCCAAGCGCAAGCTGGATGATTACATCGACATATTCGACCCGACGCTCAAAGCACCGACCAAAGAGAAATCCGGGGAAGAAAAAGCCGCTGCACGCAACCCACAGCCCCCCGTCAGTCAGCCATTGACCGAACCCGCGACACCCAAGGCCGCTCGCTACAGCGAAACCCGCACCAACAACCTGGAGCGCCTGGTGGACAGCTATCGACAGGCCAAGGCCGAGTTGTCACTGGACGACTTCAAGCTGTTGAAGCTGAGAATTCCCGGCCAGGGCGAAGTCGCGTTGCGCTCGTATTTTCGCCATATCAAATTCGCCAAATCGGGCGACAACGGTCGCGTACTGTTTGGCGGCGGGCTGATAGAACAACGCTACGGGCAAGGCTTCAAATTCAAGTTCTTCGACCGCCTCGACGGCAAACTGGTGACCCTCTACGTATCACCTGCGCAGATGCAGGCCTACCGCTCCAGCCGCTACATCAGCGAACTGCTCAGCCATGCGGATGACGTAAAGTTCTTTACGGTGTACGCACTGGGCACCGTGACCCAAAGCCCGTCAGGCAAAAGCTACAGCGTGGAGGTCGATGACCTGCGGCACCTGGCAATTGTGCTGGGGCCAGCGAAAGAGCGGGCTGAGGATGGGAAGTCTGCGGGGGGTGAGTGATGCTCGTGCCCTAGTACAACGCATGCCAATGCAGAACATTGACATGCGAACAGCGGGTTTGTATCAGACCTTGACGATCCAGCCGGCGGGTGGCTCGATGTCGCCGGATTGCACACCGGTCAGTTCCTTGTACAGGCGCTGGGTGACCGGGCCGACTTCGGTCTGGCTGTAGAACACGTGCAGGTTGTCCTGGTAGGAAATGCCGCCTATCGGGGTGATCACAGCAGCCGTGCCGCACGCGCCGGCTTCCTTGAATGTGTCAAGCTGGTCGATGAACACATCGCCCTCTTCGACCGTCAGGCCCAGACGGGATTTTGCCAGTTCGATCAGCGACAGGCGGGTGATGCCTGGCAGCACTGATGGCGATTTAGGCGTCAGGAACACATTGTCGTTGGTGATGGCGAAGAAGTTGGCCGAACCCACTTCCTCGATTTTGGAATGGGTCTGCGGGTCGAGGTAGATGCAGTCCGCGAAGCTGTGTTTCTTGGCTTCCGAACCCGGCATCAGGCTGGCAGCATAGTTGCCACCGACCTTGGCAGCGCCGGTGCCGTTGGGCGCAGCGCGGTCGTAGCCGGAGATCACGAAGTTGTTCGGCTTCAGGCCGCCTTTGAAGTAAGCACCGACCGGAATGCAGAAAATCGAGAAGATAAACTCTGGCGCAGTCCGCACGCCGATGTTGTCACCCACACCGATCACGAACGGGCGCAGGTACAGCGCACCGCCGGAGCCATAAGGCGGGATGAAGCGCTCGTTGGCCTTGACGACCTGCTTGCAGGCCTCGATGAACACGTCGGTGGGTACATGGGGCATCAGCAGACGGGAACAGCTGCGCTGCATACGCTGTGCGTTCTGGTCGGGACGGAACAGGTTGATCGAGCCATCCTTGCAGCGATAGGCCTTCAGGCCCTCAAAGCACTGTTGACCGTAATGCAGCGCGGTCGAACCTTCGCTGATGTGCAGCGTGTTGTCTTCGGTCAGCGAGCCCTGATCCCAGGCACCGTCGCGCCAATGAGACAGATAGCGTTTGTCAGTCTTGATGTAGTCAAAACCCAGAGTGTCCCAGTTGATGCTTTCTTGACTCATAACGCCCTCTATCATTTTAGCGACTGCCTGGACGAGTCAGGCCAATGCCTTATTCTGCCAGATCATTCAGGCTCTGAGGCTTGAAATAAATGCAAACTGACATGGCATTTCTGAAGCAGCGCCATGCACAGGCGCCACGTCAGTTGGCCGGCTGCATCACCGATGCCTGACGCTGGCGAATATAGGAGAGGAAGGCGTCCATGTCGGAACTGCACAACGTTCGCGCGACGGACTTGACCTCTTCCATGGGCCAATCCCACCAGGCGGCCTGCAACAATAGGTCGCGAACATCCTCTTCAAAACGCCAGCGGATGAACTTGCAGGAGTTGCCGCCCACGACTGAATAAGGGGCCACATCACGCACAACCATCGCACCGGCACCGACAATGGCGCCATGACCAATCGTGACACCCGACACAATCACAGCGTTGGCGCAGATCCAGCAGTCGCTGCCAATGGTTACATCGCCTTTGCTGGGCGAGTAGTCCTTGATATCCGACAATTGTTCGACCATTGCAGGGAATGGGTAAGTCGTGATCCAGTCAGTGCGGTGCTCGCCACCCAGCAGAATCCGCACGCCTTCAGCAATCGAGGTGTATGAGCCCACGCGCAGTACCGAGTCATCGCCAAACTCAACGATATCCGGCGTGCCATACGTACCTGTGCCCACTTGCGCCCGAGGGTATTGCAGCCTGATTTTCTCGGCAAGCCTCTCCAGCTTGTCCATCGTGCGCAGTTGACGGCGTATTTTTCTGGTTTTAAGCAGCTCGATGAATTTCATGGCGACCTTGAATCAGATTGAATTCCGAACTGCCCTGCCGTACTCACCTATAGCTGAGGAGCAAGCGCTTGCAGCGCCGAAGGGTCGTTAGATTGGCGTATCTCAACGGGATGGAGCGCAGCAGGCTCCATGCGTAGCGTTTATCGGCAACCGTCGCGTATTTCAGCGCCTTATTGACGAGTAAAGTACGCCCACGCTGATATTCGCGATGATTGCGGTAGGGCTCGATGCTTTTCAGGTCGGCGTCCAGCAAGACCTTGTACTTACGTGAAAGGTTGTTCGGGTGACGGCGATAGCGCGTCACGACCTCGGGAATGACATGAATCTGATAGCCCAGACAGGCAATTCTCAATGTCGCCTGGAAGTCCTGAACCTTGATTGTCGGGTCGTAGCCGTTGGCATCCCGCATGGCCTGCATCCGGTACAGCGCCACCGGCGCTCCGACCACCACCGCGCCACGCAACACCTCGTCGAATGTCAGCCGCTCTATGTAATCACGCGACTGGCATTTGATCCTCTTGCCGTCACAGTCCATGTAACTGATCAGCGCGCCGACGCAGCCGACCTCGGGATGCCCGTCCAGATACTCCGCACGGATGCGCACTGAAGACGGGAGCATGATGTCGTCGAGATCCGGCGTGGAGAGATAAACGCCTTTGGCATACTGAAGACCATGATTGAGAGCAGCGCTGACCCCCTGGTTGGCCTGGCGATAAAGCTGGAACGGGTAACGCTCCTGCAAGGACTCAAGCATGGCAATGCTGTTGTCGGTCGAGCCATCGTCAACGATGATCACCTCGAAATTCTCGTAGTCCTGAGCAAAGATGCTCTGAATCGCAGCGTCGAGGAAGCGCTCGGCGTTGTAGCAAGGGGCCACGATCGAAACCATGGGTTTGGGCGTGAGGCTCTGACTTTCTGAAGGCATCATGGGTGACAGCCATAATCATAATCGGCCCTGGAGGGCTCGGAGACCGGGATGTCCATAAAAGGTCGTTCGAAAAACCGGCACATCATGCGATAAACAGTCCGGATTTTCTACGGCAGGTCACAAACGCCTTGTAACGAGGCGTATCCGGCCGCTAAAAACCCGCCGCTATTGACGATTAGTTATTCAGTGTAGATGTGCACACGAAAAAAAGCCCCGTCCTTCACAGAACGGGGCTTTTGATTTGTATCAGGTGAAGTCAGAAGGCGTACGTCACCAACAACTCTTTTGTCACCTGAAAGTCCACCGACATCATCACGCTCAGGGCAGTGATGGTGAAGATGGAGAACACGAACAGCTTGCGAGCCCAGACCGTATCGTCAACGGCCTTGTAGCCCTTCCAGGCCATGTACAACCAGTACATGCCCATGCCTGCTGCAACAGCCAGGTAGTTGAGGCCCGCATAACCACCTACGGTCAACATCAGGGTCGCCACGAGGAACGCCAGGATGTAGAGCAGGATGTGGCGCTTGGTGACCAGAATGCCGCGCTGAACCGGTAGAACCGGAATCTTCGCCGCACGATAGTCATTGAAGCGGAAGATGGCGATCGCATACGAATGCGGCATCTGCCACAGGCTGAACATCACCAGTAGCGTCAGGGCCGCAAAGTCGAAGCTGTTGCTGACTGCGCAGTAGCCGATAACCGGAGGCATTGCCCCCGACAGGCTACCGACGAGCGTGCCATGAACGGATCTGCGCTTGAGGTACAGGCTGTAGAAGCCGACGTAGATCACAACCCCGATCACTGCAAACAGTGCAGCCAGTGGATTGGCCTCGGTGTACAGCAGGGCGACGCCTGCAATACCCAATAAGGTGGCGTAGAGCAGAGCCAGTTTCAGAGAAACCAGACCCTGCACCAGGACCCGGTTACGGGTCCTTTCCATTCGCTGATCGATATCGCGATCGATGCAGTTGTTGAACACGCAACCGGACGCAACGACCAGGGAAGTACCGATTACCGCAGCGAGGAACACGCCGAAGTCGATATTTCCCTTGGAAGCCAGAAAAAAGCCACCTGCCACCGAAAGCACGTTACCGAAAATGATCCCCGGCTTGGTGATTTGGATAAAGTGCTTCAGTGACATCTGGGATTCCTCAATGCGCCATCATTTCGCGGTGGACACTGAAAATGATCCACAGCGACAGGCCGACCAGCAGGACAATAACCATCGTGGTAAAGGCGAAGGCCATCACGTTGTTGCGCTGCACACTTGTGAAATCCAGGTGCAGGAAGTAATGCAGATGCACGAGGATCTGGATGATCGCGAAGACCAGGACGATCGCAATCGTCATGTCTTTGGGCAGCATAGGCGACATCACCAGGGCAAACGGAATGGCGGTCAGGATGACCGACAGTACGAAACCGATGATGTACGACTTTACGGAGCCATGACTATTGTCTTCAGCGGAGTGATGCGAATTTGACATTACAAAGCTCCCATCAGATAGACAACGGTGAACACGCCGATCCAGACAACGTCCAGGAAGTGCCAGAACAGGCTCAGGCAGCTCAGGCGCGTCTTGTTGGTGTTGGTCAGGCCCTTCTTCTGGACCTGGAACATCATGATCGCCATCCAGATCAGACCGCTGGTCACGTGGACGCCGTGGAGACCGACCAGCGCAAAGAACGCTGAAAGGAAACCGCTGCGGCTCGGACCGTAGCCTTCGTGGATCAGGTGATGGAATTCATAGATTTCCATACCGATAAACGCAGCACCACACAGGAAGGTCAGTGCCAGCCAGCCCAGTACCTGACTCTTCTTGCCTTTGTACAGCGCCAGCATGGCGAAGCCGTACGTGATACTACTGACCAGCAGGAACGCGGTTTCCACAGCCACGAATGGCAGCAGGAAGATGTCCTGGCCCGACGGGCCACCCGCGACGCTGTTGACCATCACGGCGTAGACCGCGAAGAACGAGGCGAACAACACGCAGTCGGTCATCAGGTACAGCCAGAAGCCGTAGACCGTCATGCCACCGCTGTCGTGGTGATCGTCGTGCCCGTGATCATGGTCGTGACCGTGATCGTGGGCTCCGGAGTTGATTGCAGTATTTGACATTGTTTAAACCTGTTCCAGCGAGGACTTGACAGGAGTGTATGCACCATTGGCCGCCAGGACCTTGTGATGCTCACCTTCAATACGCGCTACATCTTCAGCAGGCACCATGTAGCCCTGGTCGTCACGTACAGCGTGAGCAACGAAGACCGCGATGGTTGCGATCAGGCTCACGCCCACCAGCCACCAGATGTGCCAGATGAATGCGAAGCCAAAGACCGTCAGCAACATACCCATGTACAGGCCGGTCGCCGTGTTGTTAGGCATGTGGATCGCCGAGTAGCGAGCCGGTACGTTGTACGCGGTGCCAGCACGCTTGGCATCGGTGAACGGGTCGATGTCGTCAGCTTTTGGCAGTTCGGCAAAGTTGTAGAACGGTGGAGGCGAAGAAGTGGACCATTCCAGGGTATGGCCATTCCACGGGTCACCGGTCAGGTCGCGATTGCTGTCGCGGTCACGGATGCTGACGAACAACTGGATCAGCTGCGAAGCGATACCCATGGCAATCAGCACCGCACCGAACAGCGCGACGTCCAGGTAGATGTTCCACTCTGGCATGTCGGTAGCGTTCAGACGACGGGTCATACCCAGGAAGCCCAGCGCGTACAACGGCATGAATGCGACGAAGAAGCCGACGATCCAGAACCAGAACGCTGCCTTGCCCCACTTCTCGTTCAGAGTGAAACCGAACGCTTTAGGGAACCAGAACGCGAAGCCGGCGATGTAACCGAAGACCGCACCGCCAATGATGACGTTGTGGAAGTGAGCGATTACGAACAGGCTGTTGTGCAGGACGAAGTCAGCACCTGGAATCGCCAACAGAACGCCGGTCATGCCGCCGATCGAGAAGGTGACCATGAAGCCCAGGGTCCAGAGCACCGGCGCTGTGAAGCGCAGACGACCCTGATACATGGTGAACAGCCAGTTGAATAGCTTCACACCCGTCGGGATGGCAATCAGCATCGTCGCCAGACCGAAGAAGGCGTTGACGTTGGCACCCGCACCCATCGTGAAGAAGTGGTGCAGCCAGACCATGAAGCCAAGGATACAGATCGCACCGGAGGCGAAGATCATCGACTTGTGGCCGAACAGACGCTTGCCGGAGAACGTGGAGATGACTTCCGAGAACACGCCGAATGCCGGCAGGATCAGGATATACACCTCAGGGTGGCCCCACGCCCAGAACAGGTTCACGTACATCATGGGGTTACCACCCATTTCGTTCGTGAAGATGTGGAAGTCCATGTAGCGGTCGAGGGTCAGCAGCGCCAGGGTAGCGGTCAGGATCGGGAACGAAGCCACGATCAGGATGTTTGCCCAGGTGCAGGTCCAGGTGAAGATCGGCATGTCCATCAGTTTCATGCCAGGTGTACGCATCTTCAGTACGGTCACGAGGAAGTTGACCCCGGTCAATGTCGTACCTAACCCGGATAACTGTAGCGCCCAGATGTAGTAGTCGACCCCGACACCAGGACTGTATTGCAGCCCGGAAAGAGGCGGATACGCTACCCAGCCGGTCTTGGCGAATTCACCGACACCCAGCGACAGGTTGATCAGCAGCATGCCTGCAACCAGCAGCCAGAAGCTCAGGGAGTTCAAGAACGGGAACGCCACGTCGCGGGCACCGATCTGCAGAGGCAGAACGATGTTCATCAGGCCCGTGAAGAACGGCATCGCCATGAAGATGATCATGATCACACCGTGCGCGGTGAAGATCTGGTCATAGTGCTCAGGCGGAAGGAACCCTTCGGAACCGTTCTGGGCCATCGCCAGTTGGGTACGCATCATGATTGCGTCGGCAAAGCCGCGCAGCAGCATGACCATGGCAACGATGATGTACATCACGCCGATTTTCTTGTGGTCGACAGACGTCAGCCATTCAGACCACAAGTACGTCCACTTGCGGAAATAGGTGATCAACCCGACAACCGCAATGCCGCCGAGCGCAATCATGGCGAGTGTCACCATGACTATCGGCTCGTGGAACGGCACCGCTTCCAGACTTAATTTGCCAAACATCGTTTACTCCTCTGCCCCAGCAGCTGAATTTTTGCCTTTTTCCGCAGCGTCACCGGCCACTTCCTTTTCTTCACCAGCGACGATCTTCTTGCCTGGATTCATACCTTCATACTTGTCGATGACGATCTGGAACAGGTTCGGAGTGACCGAGGAGAAGAGTTCGACAGGGTTACGTTCGCTCGGCTTGATCAGCTCGGCGTACTCGGCGGTGCCAAGCTTTTTAGGTGAATTCTTGACTTCGCTGACCCAGGCGTCGAAATCTTCCTGGCTGGTAGCGATGGCCTTGAACTTCATACCGGTAAAGCCCGCGCCACTGTAGTTGGCCGAAATACCGTTGAACTCGTGATTCTCGTTGGCAATGAGATGCAGCTTGGTGTGCATGCCAGCCATTGCGTAGATCTGACCACCCAGACCCGGGATGAAGAAGGAGTTCATCACGCTGTCGGAGGTCACCTGGAAATTGATCGGAGTCTTGGCCGGGAACACGATTTTGTTGACCGTGGCGATGCCGTAGTCCGGGTAGACGAATACCCACTTCCAGTCGACCGAGATCGCCTGAATGGTGATCGGCTTGACGTTCGAATCAAGCGGACGGTAAGGGTCCAGCGAGTGAGTCGAGATGTAAGTGATGTACCCTAGAAAGACCAGCAGCAGCATGGGTACGCCCCAGACTGCGATTTCGATCTTGGTAGAGTGCGACCAGTCCGGCGTGTACTTGGCGGCCTTGTTCGACGCGCGATACTTCCAGGCGAAGATCAGGGTCATCAGGATGACCGGGATCACCACGATAAGCATCAGCAGCGTAGCGATTATAATCAGGTTCCGCTGCTCGATACCCACCTGCCCTTTTGGATCGAGCAGAGGTACGCCTTCGCATCCACTGAGCAAAAGCATACAGAAAAGGGCCAAGAAGCCAAAAAACCTGGGGTACCTTTTTTTACTCATTTCACGACCTCTAAAAAGCAGCTTGCGCGGTGCAGTTGGGTTTCGACCGCCAACACTTCGCCCTGCCAGTGCCGGCTAATTTTTTTAGATTGAACAAGGACCTGCCCCTACACGCAACGGCGTATCGACAAGTCCGGGTTTAGCTATGGATTCTTGTTTTTTGAGTTGCTGGAACTGCTCATGGTTCAGAGCAGACGCTTTCGACGCGGCCATCATACGCCCGAGTGCACAGGGGACGCTCCAAGCCTCAAAATGCTGATCGTTCAGCCAGGCTGGACGACAAGTGATGGGGATTATAGATACGTAAATTTTTAATGACTATGCCTAATTTTGTAACAGCTAATCTCCCGATACGTAACAATAGACCTTCAAACGGGTGATCGTGACGAAAAAAAGCCCCGTAATCACGGGGCTATCTGATCGAAAGCCCCTGTTTTTAGTAAGGTTTGCGGCGGTTGCGAATGATGCACGCCGGTACCAGAATTGCCGTCAGGACAAACGCTGTCAGTGCCCACTGCGCGAGCGACAGCCCAAGCACCGGCGGATACGGCGTGGTGCAGAAACCGCTGACCTGAAACCCTGTAGGAAATAGTGTAGCCAATGGCAGGCCGTCAACAATGGGTTGCAGGATGTCGATTCCACAGCTATCTGACGGATGGGCAAGAATCCAGACATGCCGGCCAGCGGCAGCGATACCGCCCAGGGCGCTGAGAGTTACCAGCGCTTCGAACACCGTGACGCCACGGCGTCCGTTCATGGCTGCGCCGATGAAGGCGAAGATTGCGATGAACAGTAATGCGTAGCGCTGCAGGATGCACAGCGGGCAAGGTGCTTCGCCCAGCGCGATCTGCATGTACAGCGCGCCGCCGATCAGGGACAGGCAGATGATACCCAGCAAAACCAGAAAGCGCTTTTCGCGTCTCAGGTAAAACGTGTCGTTGCTCATTCACATACCTTACTGAACTGATGAGGTGGTTCGCCAAAGGCGTTACTGCATGCTGGCGAGGCTTGAAAGGCAGTGTACTGCCCGGCTGCACAGAATCGTGCGCGATGATCATCTGACTGGACAGGCAACTCAAGCGTTCGCCAGCCATACGGACGCATTTGCCAGCCGGATGGTCTGCTGCGCAGAGCGCGCACGATCAACAGCGCTTCACGCCAGCGGCCAAAATCAAAAACCCTCTATATATAGAGGTGCGTCACTTTGTCGCACCATCTCTTCTATATATAGCTGCGGTATTTTGCCGCAGGCTGCATTCTGATCAAAGCGCAGCCGCGTGCGAACACGCGACACAACGTGTGGGAAACTGGCGAGCGACAATACGTCGCCCCCTGAGCGGTTTGACGCGCCCGAAGCCAGACTGCCACTATGGCGACTGCGCCAGCCCGCTGGTCCAAGCGACAGGCTTGAAGCAACAGGGCGCCCTGAAACGATTTCGATGACCCCTCTGGTGAGCCCCGCGTTTTCAGCGCCGCAGCCGACGGTCGGTGAAAAATTCTCAAGCCTGCCCGCCGCAGGTCGATAACCTGTCATAGAAAGTTGTTTGCCGCCTCCAGGCGACGAAACACCTACAGCCAGAAGGTCAATATGTCCAATAACGTCCGAGCAGATTCACTTTCGCTGCTCCTTTTCACGTTGCGCAGCGGCAAGCTGATGGCGATCAACCTGCTCAAGGTCAGCGAGATCATTCCCTGCCCTGCCCTTACCCATCTTCCAGAATCACACCCGCACGTCAAAGGCATCGCGACGTTGCGCGGTTCATCGCTTGCAGTGATCGACCTCAGCCGTGCAATCGGCGAGCGTCCGCTGGCCGATCCCGATGGCGGCTGCCTAATCGTTACCGACGTGAGCCGCTCCAAACAGGGCCTGCATGTTCAGGCGGTCAGCAAGATCGTGCACTGCCTGACCACTGATATTCGTCCGCCGCCTTATGGCTCCAGCAGCAAATCGTTCATCACCGGCGTCACTCAGGTTGACGGCGTGCTGGTGCAGGTGCTGGATATTGAAAAAGTGATTCACGGTATTGCTCCGGCGCAAATCGTCGTGCAATCGACAGAGCTGGCCAAAGAAGACGCCGAGGTGCTGAGCAAGGCGCGGATTCTGGTCGTCGATGATAGCCAGGTTGCTTTGCAACAATCGATCATCACTCTGCGCAATCTGGGCATCGAATGCCACACGGCGCGCAGTGCCCGAGAAGCGATTGACGTGCTGCTTGACCTGCAGGGTACTGCGAGGCAGATCAACGTGGTGGTTTCCGACATCGAGATGTCGGAGATGGACGGCTACGCGCTGACCCGCACATTGCGTGATACACCTGATTTCAGCGACCTGTACATCCTGCTGCACACCTCGCTGGACAGCGCGATGAACAGTGAAAAGTCCCAGATTGCCGGGGCCAACGCTGTACTGACCAAGTTTTCGTCCCCCGAGTTGACCAAATTCCTGATCGAGGCCGCGCGCACGGTAGTCGCCCAAGGGCTCTGACCCTTGAGCACATTCTTGAGCACACCCACAAGCGCCCAAACCCGGGCGATGCATCTGCCGAACATTACTGGTTGATGCGTCGCAGCTTGGCCGAGCCATTGCCCGCTGTGCAATGGCCTGCCGGGGTCAATCCGCACCCTCTTACCCTCGCCCGTGCGGCCGAAGCCCACGCCCTGCTGACACTGGGCTATTGCGACGGTGCCGGCAGCGTGCCGGACTATCCGACCTGGCTGAGCGCATTCGAGCGCGACCCCGAATTCGACTTGTCATTGTGTTTCCTGGCCTTGCGTGACGACGCTGTTGTAGGCGTGATCACTTGCTGGACCAGCGCGTTCATCAAGGATCTGGTCGTGCACCCCGATGCGCGAGCTGCCGGAATTGGCTTCGCGCTGCTCAATCATCTGTTCAGCCAGTTGCTTGGCCCCGTGACCCGACCAAGCGAAGCAGCGGTCGACCTGCATGTCATGGAAAACAATCTCACGGCGCGGCGGCTGTACGAGAAATCAGCAATGTCCTACATCAAGCGCTTCAACGCCCCGGTACGCTGACCCCGTCTGCTGCCCAAGCTGGCTGGCGCACAACTTGCTTTCTGACCTGCATCAGGCCGTAGATGACCAATTTCTGTCACTCGGCGCGCACTTCTGGACGGGTCATCGAACCAATGGACACCAAGTTTTCCTGTGTGGGTTGCGGCGGTTGCTGCACGGATCATCACGTCCCGCTTACCCTTCTGGAAGCCAGGCAGTGGGCAGCAGACGGCGGCAACGTGATTGTCTTGACCGAGGCATTTCTGAGCAATGGCTATGGGGTTGCGCAAAACCAGCTCACCCACGCCACACGACGCTCGACTCAAGTAAACAGCGGCAGCACAACGGCCTTTGTGGCAATCACTTTCGCAGCTTATAACGTCGGGCGTTGCCGGAATCTTGACGAAGAAAACCTCTGCCGCATTTACGAGCGACGCCCGCTCGTGTGCCGGATCTATCCGATGGAGATCAACCCGCACATCCCGTTGCGCCCGGAAACCAAAGGCTGCCCGCCGGAATCCTGGGAACAGGGTCCCGACCTGATCGTTGGCGACACGCTGGTTGATACACAATTGATGAGCCTGATCGAGCAGTCTCGCCAGGCTGATCGCGACGAGATAGCGGCCAAACAGTTGATCTGTCAGCAACTGGGCATTCGCACCACAGCCCTCAAGGGCAACGGTTTCGTCGCGTATTTACCGGACATGAGTGCCTTCGCTGCCGCCATCGACGACGTCACGAACCTTGCCGGCGCAGCGCCCGAGAGCTCAGGCTGGGAGTTTCATGTGGCCGGGCAACACGTTGTCGACACCCTGCAACAGGAGGGTGCCGACGTCACCGACCGAGAGCCGGTGTCTTATCTGTTCATTCCGTTGCAGGCTGCCTGAGCGGATCGGTCAGGCGATCAGCGCTTGCCCATCGACCGACGCGTACCGGCCGGGGCAACACCTGGCGTCTTGTGATGGCCATGTTTGTTGCCTTTCTGGTGCCAGGCCTGATCCTTTTTGGCCTGAGCAAACTCCGATGGCTTGAACGGAAAGCTGAAAGGCGCGATGACGGCCTTCTTTTCAGTGTCTGCGACGGAGTCGGTTGCGGCGTCTTGAACAGGAGGTTGTTCAGGAGTGGTCATGGTGTCGCCAGAAAGTCGAATTGGCCGGGCCAGTGCCCGCGGTCGTGCAGCATACATCAATCGTCGCGCGACTGCCCGAGCCTCCTGTCGAGTGTGTGCGCAGATCATTTATAAAACAGATCCACCGTGATCTCCGCATCGAATGGCCCGGGCCTTGGCTTGTCGGTGTTCCAGTGCAGTTCGGCATTGAAGTCCGCACTGGCAGCATTGGTTTCGCCCAACAGCTCCGCCAAGTGGAAAGGCTCGTTGTAGCGCAATGGCTCACCATTGACCGCACTGGTGATGAGTATGCCCAGCGAATCGTTGGCCGCGGGAACGAGCAACTCGCCATGCAGCGTACCGGTTATCGGCCTGAAACGCGCATCGATGCTGAAGGGTGAATCGCACGAGCGGCTGGTCTGCAGGGAAAAGGTCTGCGTGGCGATCAGTTTGCCGACCACCACCTGGTGGATGGCCACGTCGCCGAATTCCACGGTTTCCGGGCTTACCTGCAGGTCGGCATCGCAGGCCACAAAGCGCAGCCCTCTGAGGTTGTTGATCACATAACTGAGGCTGCGCCCTGGCACTCGGTTCGCGTCTGTCGCGCCGCCCAGCTGAAAAAACCGGTAATCGAGCAGATCACTGGCAACGCCCGATGGTGGAGTGGCGCCGAACTTCTGAATGAACACGGAAAACGCCAGAGTGAAGCGTACCTTCGGGCAATTACCGATGTTGTCCTCGCTTTCATGGCAGATGGGCAGAAAGTTGCCGGTACTGATGCGCCCGCTGCCTTGCAGGTAATCGGCGCCGCGCAGGGTCAGACCGGCACGAATACCCTGGCCAATCACCCGACTGTCCGGGTTCAGGTAGATGAAAATCTCTTCTTCGACCGACTGCAAGCCATCCTTGGCGCACTCGACCTGTACATTCAATGGCTCGGAACGCCAGACGACCTCGCCACTGGGAATCGATTCGGGGATCGCCACAGTGCTGTTCAAATCATCGTGGATCTCGCTTTCGCCAGAACCCTGAGTGGTACAGACCAATGCGAAAACGGCAGTCGGACTCAGCATCAGCAGCACGAAAATGGACAGTAGCCAGTGTTTGGCAGACAGAAGTTTCATATCAGCATTCTTCCTGAAAGGCGTTGTTCTCCAGCAGGCGCGCCGTCAAGGTCGCCTGCCCGTTAAACCGAGCGCAATAGCGTCGCTGACCGCCATAGTCGGTCAGCGCCCGGTAAGAAAAACGAGGGTGCAAAGAGGGCATTACGTTCTTGGGCAAAACCCGTTCAACCTGTTCGCCCGGCGCCAGCAACAGCGACTCTGCGACCTGAACACCATCGATGTGCAGTGCTTGCAGCGAAGCGTGATAAGGCGTGGGATTGCGGACTTTCAGCACCACGCTGGCCGACTGGTCCGAGGTTAGCGCCCATATCAACGCACTGGCAGTGTCGGCCGGATCGCCGTCAAGTCCGGGGGGGCGATAGAACACATTGATGCGCTGACGCACGGCAATATTCAATTGTCGAACGCCGTTCTGGCGGCGGGGCACCTCGAGCACGTACAGATGCAACAACGATTCACGCTCCTGTGGCATGCCTGCGCCCTGATACAGCACACGCAGCACCTGCCGGTCGCCAGCCGCCAGGCGCGTCAGAGGTGGAGTGACAACAAAGGGCAGCGACCGGCGTTCAGCCGGCAACCTGTCGCCGTCATCACGCGCATCGCTCAGCCAGGTCTGCAGGAGTGCCTCGGCCTTGCCGCGATTGCGCACCTCGATGCTCGCCTCGTGATACCGGCCGTCGAAGATCAGCCGCGTCCCACTGAGCGCTATCGCCCCTTGCGCCGCGACGCTGCTTGTCAGAAGCAACACCACCAGCAGCCTGCGCACCTGAACAATTATGCTCATCGGCAGACCACCCTGATTCGCTCGTAGGCACGGGCAGGGTCTCTGGGCGGCAGTACGAATGCAGCCTGACACCGTTGGTCGGACCAGCGCACGCTCAGGCTGCCGCTGTCCTGGTCGCTGAGCACCAGCGCTTGACTGCCAGGATCGACCACCGCCAGCGCCCTGCCCTGTTCGTCCTCGACACTGGCACCCAGCGGCACTTTGCTGCCATCGGCGCGCACCAGTTCAAACTGGACGCGCCGACCCACAGCTGCCTTGAAGCGCACCACCGGCATCGCGCCCCTGCGCGGCACAACCTGGGTAATGGCGTTATCCAGATCGACATCAGCGCCCAACTGTCGGGTGTCCAGGCTGACCCAGTTGGTCCGGTAGGCTTGCGCATACGGCAAAACCGCATAGCCATTGGCTGCGGTTGCAACGTTGGTGTAGGACTTCAAGCGGGCACCGCTGACGTCTGGCACCTGGACCAGGGCGAAGGTTTCACCCAGCGTTTGCCCCAGGTTCACGCCACCGGCATGCGCCACCAGCGAACCCGCTGCGGACAGGGTGAACGCGTCGTAGTCCTGACCCTGACTGTAACCCGCCTCGAAACGACCGAAGCCGGTGGTGGTGTTGATTTTTCCTGCGCCGAAACTGCCCGAGTTGCTGTCGTTGCCGGCCTGAACCGAATAGAACGTATCGCGATTCCCCAGCACCTGACCGTTGAGCCCGGCCTGAGCGTTGTAATCGCCGGAACTGTCGCGCACCACATTGAACGACAGGCGCGACGAGCCGGGGCTTGATCCGAGCGGCACGGTCACACTCAAGGCAATGCGATGGTCGGTGCTGGCGTCACTGTCACGCCCGAAATCCTCGTTGCGCTCGATGGACAGGCTGTAATTGACGGTATGCCAGGCGGCGTTATAGGACAGGTAAAGTTGCCGCGTCTTGCCTGGCAGGTTCCAGTAACGCTGCTCGGAAGCGGTCAGGCTCAATGACGCGGCCTGCGCGGGCAGTATCTGAGTGACGCTAAGTTCCAGTCGATCGCGAGCCAGGCCGGTGCTCGTCACTCGCCTCTGCGGGTCGGTGTCGCTGACATGCTGGCTGAGGGTGCGATATTGCTCGGTCGAATAGCGATAACCGGCCACTGCCAGCGTGGTGTCGGTCACGTCCAGCGTATTGGCATAACGCACCCGCAGGCTTTGCCCGCTGCGCGATTGTTGGTCCGGTTGGCTGACGGAACGGGTGACGTCCAGCGACACCGCGCCCAGCCCGGTATTGACCCCTGCGCCCAGGTTCGCCGCCTGATAATCCTCGGCCAGCTGTACGCCGCCGAACCCGGTGATCAGCTCGGAAAGGCCGTAGATCAAGGCTGCGCTGGTAAAGCCCGGAGAGGCCTGAAGCTCATCGTTGCTGTCCACCTGGCCAATCGCCAGACTGTAGCGCAGGGATCCTGACGGGACCATGATCGGCAACGAGGCGTAGGCCTGAGTGAAGGAACGAACGCGTCCATCCGCTTCGATGACCGACACCGACAAGTCGCCATTGGAACCACTGGGGTAGATATCGGTGATTTCAAAAGGCCCGGGGGACACACTGCCGCTGTACAGCAGAAAGCCGTTCTGACGGACTTCCACCGTCGCGTTGGTTTCAGCGATACCACGGATGACCGGGGCGTAAGCGCGCTCGCTGTCAGACAGCATGCCGTCGTCAGACGCCAGCGCCGCCCCCTGAAAACGCACGCTGTCGAATACCTGCGAGTCGGTAAATGTCTCGCCCACGGTGAACTGGCTTTTAAGGGCCGTGATGTCGCGCTGCGCAAAAGTACGATTACTGCGATAACGCAAAGGCCGATCACTGCTTCGCACCACTGAAGACTCATTGCGCAGTCGCCATGCACCGAGGTTCAGGCCATTACGCAGCCCGAGGTAATACTGATCGGTTTCCAGCCCTTTGTTGCGTCGTCTGCTGCCATTGAAGTTGTAATTGATAAAGCCCGCCGTCTCGCCTTGCTCCCAGAGCTCCGGCGAAACATAACCGCGGGTGCCGCGTGACATGAAAGCCTGCGGAACACTGATAGTGAGTCGCAACGCAGCCGGCTGGTAATCGACGCGTGCAAACTCGACACGCCCCGGCAGATCAAAACAGGCCTGATCAGGCTGTGTTGTATCCACCGGCAAGCGACTCAGGTCCAGACCAAAGCCCTGGAGCATTTCTTGCGACAGGCAGGGTTCTATTGTACTGTTTTCGAAAAAATCAGCCACCAACTAACGGAAAATTCAAATCTTATCAATAGCTTAGCTTGCAGG
>NZ_ATDK01000046.1 GCF_000444135.1 Pseudomonas avellanae BPIC 631 | reverse complement strand
GGACTTTGCCTACTTTGGTCCCTCAAAGTAGGGCGCCGAGGGGCGAAAAGGTGCCTTGAGCCGTAAACAAACATCACTGACCTTGCAGAACCGCTGTGTGACGCAATGGGTGTATTTGAACGTTATGCCCTCTGTGCGTCTGCCCCTGAGCTCATAATCCCTACGCTCCAATCCGACCAACCGCGCTAGCCACAAAACACCGAAAGGAGTACAAATGTACTCCATGAGCACATTATCTCCCCGTCGCAGCGCAATCCTTACCTTCATCCGCTATCGCATCGCGCAGCAAGGGCAATCGCCGAGCCTGGCGGAAATCTCCGAGGCCTTCGGCTTTGCTTCGCGCAGCGTGGCGCGCAAGCACATCGTGGCCCTGACCGAAGCCGGCCTGATCGAAGTCGTGGCGCACCAGGCACGCGGCATTCGCCTGCTGAACACCGAGCCGCGTCCCGAACTGCTGGAAATACCCGTGCTGGGGCGCGTGGCGGCAGGCGCACCCATCGGGCCGGATCTGGACATACACACCACCTTGCATCTGGATCGCAGCACCTTTACCCGTGTGCCGGACTACCTGCTGCGCGTGCAGGGCGACTCGATGATCGAGGACGGTATTCTCGATGGCGACCTGGTGGGCGTGCACCGCAACCCGCAGGCCAATGACGGGCAGATCGTCGTCGCCCGTCTGGACGGCGAGGTCACCATCAAGCGCTTGCAGCACCGGGGCGATCAGTTGCACCTGCTGCCGCGCAACCCGGCGTATCAACCGATCATCGTCACGCCCGATCAGGACTTCGCCATCGAAGGCGTGTTCTGCGGGCTGGTCCGGCGCGAATGATGGGCGCCGTCATCAGCCTCGATGCCTTGCTGGACGAACGCAGGGTCTGGAAGGGGCGTCAGCAGAGCACGCCGCAGGTCAGCCCGCACCCCAGCGGTCATGCGACGCTGGACAGTGCCTTGCCCACCGGCGGCTGGCCCGCGTCGGCGCTGACCGAAATCCTCATCCCGGCCAACGGCAGTGGCGAACTGCGCCTGCTGTGGCCGAGTCTGGCGCGGCTCTCGGGTATCGGCGAGCGCATCGTACTGGTCGCACCGCCTTACATTCCCTATCCGCAGGCCTGGCTGGCTGCCGGGGTCGATCTGCGTCAACTGGTGGTGATCGAGGCGAGCACCCGCGATGCCCTGTGGGCCGCCGAACAATGCCTGCGCTCCGGCAGTTGCGGCGCAGTGGTGTGCTGGCCCGGCATGGTCGATGACCGCGCATTGCGCCGCTTGCAGGTCGCCGCCGAAACCGGGCAGACCCTGGCCTTCGCCTGCCGCCCTCAACAGGCTGCCGCCAACCCTTCGCCAGCGGCACTGCGCATAGCCGTCGATACCCGGCCCGCACAATTGCGGGTGCTCAAGTGCCGGGGCGGGCTTGCGCCGCCTTTCCCTATTCCATTCCCGACCGACGCTTGAGGTTCTTATGCTGTGGGCCTGTGTCTTGCTGCCGCAACTGGCGCTCGACGGCGTCATGCGTCGTCGCAGTGATCCCGATGAACCTCTGGCGCTGATCAGCGGCAGTGCGCATCGGCGCGTCCTGCAAACCGTCAACCCGGCTGCGCGGGCACTGGGCCTGAGGGCCGGGCAGTCGCTGACGGCGGCGCAGGCACTGGTGCCCAACTTCGCCACGGTCGTCCACGACCCCGCCGACACCGAGGACTTGCAACAGCTGCTCGCCGCCTGGGCGTACGGGTTCAGCTCCAGTGTCAGCCTCAAGTACCCGCGGGTGCTGCTGATGGAAATCGAGTCCAGCCTCAAACTGTTCGGGCCGTGGCCGGTGTTCGAGGCGCGCCTGCGTGAAGAACTGACCGCGCAGGGCTTTCGGCATCGCATTGTGGTCGCGCCCAACCCGATCGCGGCGCGGATGCTCGCCAACATGCATGACGGACTGAGCATCGAATGCCCGCATGAACTGCGCCGCACCCTGGAGCAGATGCCGCTGGAGCGCATCGGCCTGAGTCGCGAAACAGCCACTGCCCTGACGCGCATGGGCCTGCGCAACGTGCGGCAAGTACTGGCTTTGCCGCGCGACACCCTGGCGCGACGTTTTCCGGCCAGCGTCCTGCAGCATCTCGACACATTGCTCGGCGAGCGCCCGGTGGCGCTGGAGTGCTACACGCCGCCTGACTTTTTCGATGTGCGTATCGAGCTGAATTTCGACGTCGAATCGCATCAGGCCCTGCTGTTCCCCCTCAAGCGCCTGATTGCCGATCTGGCCCTGTTTCTGGCCGGGCGCGACAGCGGCGTACAGCGCTTTGCCCTGCATCTGGAGCATGTCGAGGGCCCCGAGACCGTGATCCCGGTCGGGTTGCTGAGTGCCGAACGCGACCCCTCGATGCTCTTCGAACTGGCCCGTGGCAGGCTGGAACAGGTGCTGGTGGCCTCGCCGGTGCGTGCAGTGCGCTTGCAGGCCCGTGACCTGCCGGACTTTGTGCCGGCGCACCGCGAGCTGTTCGATGAGCGCGTGCAGCAAACCCTGCCCTGGGAGCAACTGCGCGAACGCTTGCGTGCGCGGCTGGGTGACGAGTCGGTCAATGGTTTGCGCGCCCAGGCCGACCATCGCCCCGAATGTGCCTGGCAGCCGCAAAGCACCCGCAAACCGGTCTTGCCGGCGCGAGGCTGTACGCGCCCTGGCTGGTTGCTGCGAGAGCCGCAGCCGTTGCCGGTTCACGCGACACGCATAGTCGCAGGCCCTGAGCGAATCGAGTCCGGCTGGTGGGACGGTGGCGATGTGCGCCGTGACTATTATCTGGTCGAAACCGCCAATGGCCAGCGCGCCTGGGCCTATCGCAGCGTTGGCGAGCAGGGCGAATTGTTGTTGCATGGCTGGTTTGCATGAACACCGAGTACGCCGAACTGCATTGCCTGTCCAACTTCAGCTTTCAGCGGGGCGCTTCAAGCGCCCGCGAACTGTTCGACCGCGCCTTGCGTCATGGTTATGCGGCGCTGGCGATCACCGATGAATGCACCCTGGCAGGCATCGTCCGCGCCTGGCAGGCGTCAAAAGACACCGGGTTGCCGCTGATCGTCGGCAGCGAATGCACCTCGAAAACGGCCCGAAAATCGTCCTGCTGGTGGAGAACCTGACGGGTTATCAGGCGCTGTGCACATTGATCACGGTGGCGCGGCGCAGGGCCAAAAAGGGTGAGTACCGGTTGTTGCGCGAGGATTTCGATCACTTGCCGGGCGGTTTGCTGGCCATCTGGCTGGCCGATATCGAAGGCGACGCTCAAGCCTGTCTGGCGCAGGGCAACTGGTTGCGCGAGCGTTTTGCCGAACGCCTGTGGCTGGGCGTGGAGTTGCACCGCGGCGCGGATGACGAGCAGCGTCTGGCTGACCTGCTCGCGCTGGCGCAGTCATTGGCCATTCCGGCCGTGGCCAGTGGTGATGTGCACATGCACGCCCGGGGTCGGCGCGCGCTGCAGGACACCATCACTGCCATTCGCCACCACACCACGGTGGCCGAGGCCGGGCATCTGCTGTTTGCCAACGGCGAGCGTCACTTGCGTTCGCTGGATGCGTTGGCCGAGCATTACCCGGACTGGCTGCTGGCCGAATCGTTGCGTATCGCCCGGCGCTGCATCTTCACGTTCGATCAATTGCAGTATGAATATCCCCACGAGCTGGTGCCCAAGGGGCAAACCGCCACATCATGGCTGCGCGAGCTGACCGAGCGCGGTATTCGCAGGCGCTGGCCGAAGGGGTTGAGTGTGGCGGCGCGGGCGCAGGTCGAGAAGGAACTGGCCCTGATCACGGAAAAGAAGTTCGACAGCTACTTTCTGACAGTCCACGACATCGTCGAGTTTGCCCGCAGCCAGCACATTCTCTGTCAGGGCCGTGGGTCGGCAGCCAACTCGGCGGTGTGTTACGCGCTGGGGATCACCGAACTGAACCCGGAAAAAAGCAACCTGCTGTTCGAGCGCTTCATTTCCAAAGAGCGCGACGAGCCACCGGACATCGACGTGGATTTCGAGCATGACCGCCGCGAAGAAGTCATTCAGTACATATTTCGGCGTTATGGTCGGGGCAGGGCGGCGTTGACCGCAGTGGCCAGTACCTATCACGGTTCCGGCGCACTGCGTGACGTGGCCAAGGTGCTGGGTTTGCCACCTGACCAGATCAACGCCCTGGCGGATGCGTTCAGCCGCTGGAGCGATGCGCTGCCGTCGGCCGAACGCCTGCGCGAATACGGTTTCGATGCTGAAACACCCATTCTCAAGCGCGTGCTGACCCTGACCGGCGAGTTGATCGGTTTCCCCCGGCACCTGTCGCAGCATCCGGGTGGTTTCGTGATTTCCGAGCACCCGCTGGACACGCTGGTGCCGGTCGAAAACGCAGCGATGGCCGAGCGCACCATCATTCAGTGGGACAAGGACGACCTGGACCTGGTCGACCTGCTGAAAGTCGACATCCTTGCACTGGGCATGCTCAGCGCCCTGCGCAGGACGTTCGATCTTGTGCACCTGCACCGGGGCAAGCAGTGGACATTGGCCAGTCTCCCCAGCGATGATCGACCCACCTACGAAATGATCAGCCGCGCCGACACCATCGGCGTATTCCAGATCGAGTCCCGTGCGCAGATGGCCATGCTGCCGCGCCTCAGGCCGGAAAAGTTTTACGACCTGGTCATCGAAGTCGCCATCGTCCGCCCCGGGCCGATTCAGGGCGATATGGTTCATCCGTACCTGCGTCGGCGTAATGGTGAAGAGGCCGTTACTTATCCGCCCAAACTGAAAAGTGTCTTTGAACGCACCCTGGGCGTGCCGCTGTTTCAGGAACAGGTCATGGAAGTGGCGATCATCGCCGCCGACTACACCCCCGGCGAGGCCGACCAGCTGCGCCGTGCGATGGCGGCCTGGAAGCGTCATGGCGGGCTGGACCCGCATCGCGAGCGCCTGCGCACCGGCATGCTGGCAAACGGCTACGAGGCGGATTTTGCCGACCGCATCTTCGAACAGATCAAGGGCTTTGGCAGCTACGGCTTTCCCGAGTCGCATGCCGCCAGTTTTGCCTTGCTGACCTACGCCAGTTGCTGGCTTAAATGCCATGAACCGGCAGCCTTTACCTGCGCACTGATCAACAGCTGGCCGATGGGTTTCTACAGCCCGGATCAGTTGTTGCAGGATGCTCGCCGCCATCACATCGAAATTCGCCCGGTGGACGTGCGTTACAGCCACTGGGATTGCACGCTGGAGCCGCTCGATCACACCGACAGCACGCGTAACCTGGCGATTCGCCTCGGGCTGCGCATGCTGCGCAGCTTTCGTGAAGAAGACGCCCTGCGCATCGAAGCGGCGCGCGCGAAACGGCCATTTGCCGATGCCACCGACCTGACTCAGCGCGCCGGGCTGGACTCACGTGCTGCCGAAGCGCTGGCGGACTCCGGGGCCTTGCGCGGCCTGATCGGCCATCGACACCGGGCGCGCTGGGAGGTGGCAGGCGTCGAAGCCCAGCGCCCGTTGTTCGATGAACTGACCAGCGAAGAGGTCCAGGTGACGCTGCCGTTACCGACAGTGGCCGAAGACCTGGTGGCCGATTACGCCACACTGGGCACCACCCTCGGCCCGCATCCACTGGCGTTGCTGCGTCGGCAGCTGGCGGCCAAACGCTTTCGTAGCTCGCAGGACCTGCTGACCCTGGAAAACAACCGGACCCTCAGCGTGGCGGGGCTGGTCATCGGCCGCCAACGACCGGGCACCGCCAGCGGCGTGACCTTCGTGACCCTGGAAGACGAATTCGGCATGGTCAACGTCGTGGTCTGGCGCGACCTGGCCGAGCGTCAACGCAAGGTGCTGGTCGGCTCGCAGTTGCTGCAAGTGTTCGGGCGGCTGGAGTCCAACAACGGCGTACGCCACCTGATCGCCCAGCGGCTGTATGACCTGACGCCGCTGCTGACCGGGCTGGAGGTGCGCAGTCGGGATTTTCAGTGATCGAATCAGACTCGCCCCGCAACTTGCAACGCAAACCACCCCATCCTGCCAACGAGAAGCCCTGAATGTACAAAGACTACCCAGCCGCCTACCAGGTCAGCAAAGGCGCAGCGCTGCAAGTGGACACGGCGTTTTACGAGCGCCTGCGTGCGAATGTGCAGCAACGCACGCTGGTCGAGCAGTTTGAAGTGCCGATTCGTACCGGGCGAGCCTGGAAGGTCAAGGCCGGGCAGGTGTTTCGCGTTACCACACCGGTTGGCCCGCAAGTGGGTGATTTCAACGTGTGGAATGCCCATGACCCTCGTGAGCGGCTGTGGGCGGCGCGGACGCGGCAGTTGCAGGGCGCGCATGTCAGCACCCATGACCGGTTATGGTCGAACCTGCCGTTTTTGCGGCCGCTGGTGACGATCACTGATGACAGCCTGGCCAGCTATGGCATCGACGAACATGGCGGGCGCCTGCACGACCTGTTGGGTACGCGCTGCGACCCCTACGTCAACAAGATGCTCACCGGCGAAGACTTTCATCATCACTGCCACTCGAACCTGACCCGCGCAGTGCTGCCGCACGGTTTGACCGAGTTTGATGTGCACGATGTGCTGAACATCTTTCAGTGCACCGGCCTGAACCACGACGACATGTATTTCATGAAAGCCTGCCCGGCGCAGAAGGGCGACTACCTGGAGTTCTTCGCAGAGATCGACCTGCTGTGTGCCTTGTCGACCTGCCCGGGTGGCGACCTGTCGTTGCCAATGTGGGGGCCGGACGCGCAGGACCCGTTGAGCGTTTGCCGACCGTTGGGTGTCGAGATCTATGACCTCGACGCCTCGCTGCTGGAGGGCTGGCAGTCGCCCGAGCGTGCGGCGTATAACGGCCTGCATGGTTTGCAGATTGCCAAGGCCGATTGGGAAAAGTAACGGCTCAGGCCGAGCGGGCCATTTTGCGTAACCCCCAGACCATCACCGCCCCCATCCCGAGCATTGCCAGCAGCAACGCAGGGTACGCGACCCACCAGTGCAGCGGGGCGGTCATCATGCTGAATTCGGACATGCCGCCGATCCCGGCGATCAGGTTCAGGGGCAAAAACACCACGTTGATCAAGGTCAGTTTGCGCAGCAGCGTGTTGGTGCTGTTGTTGACCAGATTGCCTCGCGCGTCCATCAGCCCGGCGAACACCGTGGAGTAGATTTCTGCCTGTTTGTAGCACTGGTCGTTCTCGATGATCATGTCGTCGATCAGCGCCAGGCTGGCCGCGCCGTATTGCTTGCCTTGCGCATGGTTGCGCAGGTGCGTCAGCACCGCGCCGTTGCTGTGGATGGCGTTGATGTAATACACCAGGCTTTCGCTGAGGTTGAACATCTGCAGCAGGTGGCGGTTTTCCAGTGACGAGTTGAATTTCTGCTGCAATTCCCGCGCGACCATCTTGATGACCTTCAAGTGGCCCAGGTAGTGGTGAATGTTGTTGAACAGCAATTCCAGGAGGATATCCAGCGGCTGGTTCAGCGGACGATGAGCCCCCAGAGCGCTCAGGGGCTGATCGTCAGGGCAGATAAGCACCAGGTGATGCTCACTCAACAACACGCCGAATGACGAGACGTCGAACGAGAAGCTGTCCTTGCCCGAGTAGTTTTCCGGGCGTTTCCAGATCAGAAACAGCGCGTCGTGGTGAAACTCGATGCGCGAGATCTCGTCCGGGTCGAGCGCCGAGGCCACGGCGTGCTCATCAAGGTGGAACCGCTCCAGCAACAACCTGCGCTCACCGGCATCGGGCTTGCTGAACCACAGCACCTGAGCCCGCTGCGGATCACAGGCGTGCAAGCGGCCGTCATCGAGTTTCAGACCTTGAATCATCGCGTTACCATGCCTGGCCGAGGCGTTTGAGCTCCAGGCGGCGAACAAACTCTTCCAGCACCAGGCTGTACAGGTCGTCCTGTAAGTAAGCGTCTTCGATACCGGCATCCAGATTCGGGTTGTCGTTGACCTCGATCACCACCACCTGCTCGCCGGACTGCTTCAAGTCCACCCCGTAAAGCCCGTCACCAATCAGGTTGGCGGTCTTGAGCGCCAGTTCAACCACCGCGCGGGGTGCTTCGTGCACTGCAAGCGTGCGGCATTCGCCAATCACCTCGGCGCCAATTGCCTTGTGGTTGTATATCTGCCAGTGGCCCTTGGACATGAAGTACTGGCAGGCGAAGATCGGTTTGCGATTGAGAATGCCGATGCGCCAGTCGTATTCGGTGTAGAAAAACTCCTGCGCCAGCAGCAAGACCGAATGTTCGAACAATTGGGCTGTCGCGGTGTGCATTTCTTCTGGCGTACTGACCTTGATTACGCCTCTGGAGAAACAACCGTCAGGGATTTTCAGCACCAACGGGAAGCCCAATCGTTTCGCCACGTGTTGCAGCTCCTCGGGGCGGTCCTTGTAGAGGATTTCGGTGCGTGGCATGCCCAGGTCATGGCTTTTCAGCAGGTCGGTCAGGTACACCTTGTTGGTGCAGCGCAAAATCGAGGTGGGATCATCCATGACCACCAGGCCTTCGCTTTCGGCCTTTTTGGCAAAACGGTACGTGTGGTTGTCGACGCTGGTGGTTTCGCGAATCAACAGCGCGTCGTATTCGGCCAGACGGGCGTAGTCCTTCTTTTCAATCAGCTCGACATCGATGCCCAGACGCTGACCGACACGAATGAAGTTGGCCAGCGCCTCAGCATTGGAGGGCGGCAGTTGCTCCTGCGGGTCGTGAAGAATCGCCAGGTCATAGCGTGCCAAGCGGCGAGAGCTGGGTTGTCGCCAGATCTTGCGGCTGAAACCGTCCAGCGCAATGGCGAATTCATCCTGCTGATCATCGCGCAAACGCGGCAGGGCACCGGCCTTGATACCGGCGATGTGCCAATTGTCACGCTTGCGAAACTCGATCATGAGGATCGGGCAGGGAAACGCCTCAAACAACTGGCGGGCCAGGTCTTTCAACGGTTCAAGTGTGGTCTGGCCGAAATACAGCGTCAGGGTAAAGCCTTCGGTGTTGTCATAGGGGTGATCCTCAAGTGCGGTCTCCAGCAACTTGTCCAGGTCATCGAGTGCCAGACCGTAAAGTGACTTGCGGGTCAACTCGCTGATGGTTTTAACCGAAGGGATTACAGTGTGCTGGCGTGCTTCGGCCAGCAGCGAACAGTAATAACCGTGGCCCAGGTATTTGTAGCTGCGGCACAGGTTGATGACCTGTACGCGCTTGCCGGCCGTGGCTTTCAGCGGTTTTTCCAGGTAGTCCTGAGCGCTGATCAAGTCTTCGCTGGGAAAGTACGATGCCCAGTCTTCAAGCCTCTCGACAATGATCACCAGTTGCCTCTGCGCTGCAAAGGGGGGAGTGGGGTCTGCCTGTTTGGTTGTTGCCGAACGTGCAAGTTGCGCCGATACTTCGTTCATCTTCACCTGTGCCGCTGACATGTGTAATCGATCCGATGGGAAACAAGTCCTTTCTATTAAGCATGTGCTTTTTGAAATGTCCCGTTTCGTTACACAACTTTTACGGCGGTGCAGATGGACTTTATATTTCGTGATGCCGTGGCAGACGATGTCGAGGCGTTGCTGGTTCTGGAGAATGAGTGCTTTGAAGGCGACCGGCTGACGCCACGCAGTTTTCACTGGATGATTCGCCGCGCCAATGCGTGCCTGATCGTCGCCGAGCCCGCAGGTCAGCTAACCGGCTACGCGCTGGTGCTGTTTCATCGCGGCACTTCGCTGGGGCGTCTGTATTCGCTCGCGATTGCCGACTCCGTCAGAGGGCAGGGGCTGGGCGGGCAGTTATTGCTGCGCGCCGAACAGCAGGCCGTGGAGCGCGATTGCGCCTACCTGCGGCTGGAAGTGCGCCCCGACAACGTGGCAGCCATCGCGCTGTACGAGCGCAGCGGGTATCGCCGCTTCGCTCAGGTTGACGATTATTATCAGGACCATGCCCCGGCGCTGCGCTACGAGAAACGTATCGTCGAGCACGCTCGGCAAGACAGTCGCCCGGTGCCTTACTACCAGCAGACGCTTGATTTCACCTGCGGCCCGGCCTGCCTGTTGATGGCCATGAAAGCCCTGCAACCCGAGCGTTCCATGAGCCGGGCCGAAGAGTTGCAGATATGGCGTGAAGCGACCACGGTATTCATGACTTCCGGCCACGGCGGCTGCAGCCCGCAAGGGTTGGCGCTGGCGGCGTGGCGACGGGGCTTTGCCGCTGACCTGCTGGTCTCGGTGTCTGGTCCGCTATTTCTCGGCGGTGTGCGCAGCGAGCAAAAAAAGCAGGTGATTCGCCTGGTTCACGAGCAATTCTGTCGCGAGCTGGCAACGTCCAGCGTGCAGACGCTGCCCAATCGCTCGTTGCACCTGCCACGTCTGCTGGCCGAGGGCGGCAGGCCGTTGGTGCTGATCAGCAGCTATCGCCTGACACGCTCCAAGGCCCCGCACTGGGTGATGGTGACCGGCTGCGACAGCGATTTTGTCTACCTGCATGATCCCGATATCGATCACAGCCTGCACCGTCAGGCAATCGACTGCCAGCACATGCCCGTGAGCCATGCCGACTTCAACCGCATGAGCTGTTTTGGTGCCGATAAATTGCGCGCCGCAGTGATTGTGTTTGCTGCGCCGGTGGATGATCATGCGCCGGTTTGACACGCTGCTTAAGCCGTTCACTTAAAGGATCCGGCATCCCGATGAAACCCCTTTTCAACACCCTGTGGATGCTCGGCATCGCCCTCAGCCTGTCGGCCTGCATCAGTGCGCCGGTCCCGCTGACGGCAGCCACCACCGAAAAGTTGCGTCAGCAGCCGCCGGTTCGCTTTTTGCTGACTTTCGACGATGGCCCCAGCGCATCGACATTTTACAACCCGACCGTCACGGTGCTCGACAGCCTGGCGGACAACCCGCTTGAACCGAACATCAAGGCACTGTTTTTCGTGCAAACCGGTGCGACGGGGGCGGGCAACAGTGATCAGGGGCGGGCGATCATGCAGCGTCAGCATGCCGACGGTCATTTGTTGGGTTTCCACTCGGCAACGCCGCACCACACCAACCATCGCTCGCTGACCGATGAAGAGCTGGAGCAATCGCTGACCAAGGGCTGCGCCATTCTGGCTTCGATTACCGGCTCACGGACGCTCTTGCTGCGGCCGCCATTCTGGAACTACGACAAACGCACATTCAGCGCCTATCAGCGGCACGATCTGCGGGTGCTGCTGACTGACCTGAGCGCCAATGACGGCAAGATATGGGGTTACAATTTCAGCCTGCGCCGCCGCTCGAACATGGTCAGCCAGCTGTCCCAGGTGCGCGAACGTATCGCCGCCGGCGAACTGCCCGCAGTGGATGGCGTGGTTCCGGTGGTGGTGACCTTTCATGACCTGAACCGCTACACCGCGCGCCATGCGCGGGAGTATCTGCAGATTCTGGTCGACAGCGCCCGGCAGACCGGTGTGCGGCTTGCGCAAAAACCGTTCTACGACGACACCGCGCAATTGCAGCGCGCAGCCCTGGCGCGCACCGTCAAGGACGATGCGCAACCCGTGCAGCTACCCGGCGTGTGGAACTGGATCTGGGACCACAACGCCGACTGACGGCTGATCAGGCCAGGGTGTTCTTGCGCACCTGACCACCCTGAACAATCATCGCCAGTTGCTCGCCTTGGCCGACCAGGCAGTTGATATCGCTCAGCGGGTCGCCGTCCACCACCAGCAGGTCGGCAATCGCACCCGCCGCGATGCAACCCAGTTCACCTTCGCGCTGAAGTATCTGCGCGGCAACACAGGTTGCACTGCGCAGCGCCGCCAGATTGCCGAGCAACTCCGCGCGAATCTTCAGTTCATGGGTCTGGTATTCGTGCATTTCGCCCAAAAGGTCAGAGCCATAGCCCATCGGCACGCCCGCTTCGGCGAACAGTAACAGCGCGTTGCGCCCGGCCTGACGCACGTCCTCGATCTTGGCCACGGAGTCAGCAGGCAGGCCAAAGCGTTCGCCGTATTCTGCGAGCATTTCGTAGGTCACCTGAGTCGGCACCGCAAACGCGCCTTTTTCGGCCATCAGCCGAGCGGTGTCGGCGTCCACCAGATTGCCGTGCTCGATGGTCCGTACGCCGCACTCGATGGCGCGCCTAATGGCTCGGGCAGTGTAGGCATGGGCCATGACGTAGGTGTTGGCTGCGGCCGCTTCATCGACGATTGCGCGGATTTCGGCCTCGCTGTACTGGGTGTTGGCAATCGGGTCGGTCGGCGAAGAAACGCCGCCGGAGGCCATGATCTTGATCTGGTTGGCCCCCTGTTGCAGCTCTTCGCGCACCGCCAGGCGCACATTATCGACGCCGTCTACAACGCGGGCGATGGCCCCGGCGCGGAAGCAGCACGAGCAAGGTTCGTTGAGCAACAGTTCGCCGCGTGCGCGCATGTCGCCATGCCCGCCGGTCTGCGACAGTGCCTTGCCGGAGGCAAATATTCTTGGTCCGGGAATCAGGCCCATCTGGATCGAACGTGCCAGCGCCCAGTCGGCCCCTCCGGCGTCGCGCACGGTGGTGAAACCGCGATTGAGCATTGCGGCCAGAATCGGCAAGGCTCGGTACATGATGATCGCGTTGGGTTGCAGCGCGTTCATGCCCAGGTTGGCGTTGGACGCCAGCACATGCACATGGCAGTCGATCAGGCCGGGCATCAGGGTTCTGCCGCCCAGATCGATCACTTGCGCATCTGCCGGGGCAGCTTCACCCTCGGCACGCACCGCGACGATCCGCTCGCCCTCGATCACGACTTCCTGTCCCGAGATCAATCGCCCCTGTTGCAGGTCCAGCAGACGGCCGTTGCGCAGAATCAGGCGGGGGGTATCAGCGGTACTCATGGGTAGGCTCCAGACAAAGGCTGATGGCCAGCAGGTGCGCGGTCACGGTAAAGCAACGCGCCGATGCCGCTGACGACGGCGGCAAACATGATGTAGAAGGCCGGCGCCAGGTTGCTGCCGGTCGAGGCAATCAGCCAGGTGATGGTGAAGGTGGCGAAACCGCCGAAGATTGTTACGGCAAAGTTGTAGGCCACCGAAAGCCCGGTGGACAGCACGTGGGTCGGCAGCAGCTCACCAAAGGCGGCGAGAATCGAGCCGATATAACCGGAGATCAGCAGGCCGAGCACCAGTTCGAAGATCAGCAGTGAAAACAGCCCCGGCATCTGGTTGATGAACAGAAACATCGGGTAAGCACTGAAAAAAATGGCAATCGCCGAGCCCAGCAACCACGGGCGATGCCCGCTGCGGTCAGCCAGAGCGCCGACAATCGGTGTGGCGATGATCAGCACCGCGCCGCCCATCATGCCGGCGCTGAAGCCCATCCATGACGGCAAGCCAAGCACGCGCTGGGCATAGGAGGGGATGTAGAACAGCACCGCGTAGGTGCAGACGGTCCACAGCACCACCAACGAAAAACTGATCAGGGTCTGGCGCGGGTAGGTCTTGATCACTTCGCGCAAAGGGGATTCGACAGGCCTGACTGCCTCGTATGCAGGGCTTTCATCGACCCGGCTGCGGATGTAAAAGCCCACCGGGCCGATCAACGTGCCAATCAGGAACGGCACGCGCCAGCCCCAGCTCTCAAGCTGCGCCTGGGTCAGGTAACTCGACAAGACCGCGCCCAGCGCAGAGCCAAGCAGCACGGCAACGCCGATGCTGGCCTGAATCCAGCTGGAGTAGAAGGCCTTCTTGCCTGAGGGCGCGTGCTCGGTCAAAAACGCCGTGGCGCTGCCCATTTCGCCCCCCGCAGAGAAGCCTTGCAGCAGCCGCGCCAGGACAATCAGCACCGGTGCCAGGTAGCCGATCTGCGCGAAGCTCGGGGTCAGGCCGATGATCAATGTGCCCAGCGCCATGAGCAGGATGGTCAGTGACAACGCCGCCTTGCGGCCGCGCTTGTCGCTGTAGATGCCCAGCACGATGCCGCCCACCGGGCGCATGAAAAAGCCGACGCCGAAGGTCGCCAATGCCAACAGGTAAGAGGTCAGTTCGCTGCCGGTGGGGAAAAACACCTTGGCGATGATCACCGAGAAAAAGCTGTAGACCGTGAAGTCGAACCATTCCAGGCCATTGCCGATGACGGTCGCGGTGACCGCTCGACGGGCTTTTTGATGATGGGTCTGGTCATGGCGGCGTGAGGCGGGGTGTTGTGTAGTGCTCACTGTTAGCTCCTGCATGCGATACACGCAGGGAGGCCCCCTGCAATGGCTGCATTGATAAAGGGGCAGAATGGTTGGGTGCAGCGCAATCAGGTCTTGTGCCCGTTTACGTCGAGAGTAGGCGCTGGCCGGACTTTGAGAAAACGCTCATTACGCAGGTTTGCATGCGCTGGGCGCATGCAGGTGTTGAGTTTATGGGGTTATTTCGTCGCTCAGCCATTTCTCGAAAGCACGCGCTGCGCGTCGGGGCATCTTGCCGCTGGGGGTCAGCAGGTAATAACCGCCCACCGCGCCAACGCTGGCGTTGCAGGCAGGCACCAGCGCACCGGATTGCACGTGGCGATCAATCATCGGCTGCCAGCCGAGCACAATGCCATGCCCGGCGACCGCCAGGTCCACCAGCACCGGGTAGAGGTTGACGGTCATGCGCTGGCGTATCAGCGACGCATCGACCCCCAGGCGGGCGAACCAGTCGCCCCAGGACAGCCACTGACGCTGCCCGTCTTCGAGCATCAACAGGCAATGATCCAGCAGTTGCGCAGGCTCCAGCACCTGACCGTTCAGGTAGTCGGGCGAGCAATAAGCGTTGACTGATTCGGCGAACAGCAAACGACTGTCCAGGCCTGCCGGCGACGTTTCGCGCAGAAAATACAGCGCCAGATCGAATTCGGCGCGGATCAATGAATCCAGCCCGTCGACCACCCGCAGGCGGATGTCCACGGCCGGGAATGCATCACGATAACGTCCCAAAAGCGGACCGAGCCACAGGGCGGCCACGCCACTGGAGCAGGCCAGGGTCAATTGTTGCTCGCCGCTGTGGGTGATGACTTGCGCGGTGGCTTCGGCGCACAGGGTCAGCATGCGTTGAATCTGCTCGGCGTAGATCTGCCCGGCGACGGTCAGGTGAATGCGTTTGTGCTCACGGCGAAATAACGCCCGACCAAGAAACTCCTCCAGTTGCGCAACCTGCCGACTGATTGCACTTTGCGTCAGGTTCAGCTCGGTGGCGGCGCGGGTAAAACTGCCGTGGCGCACAGCGGCTTCGAAAGCGATCAGGTTTTGCAGCGGCGGCAGGGGTTCGATACGCACGGTGGCTCCTGTTGCGGGCAGGTTTTACAAAGGGTCGGGAAAGGGCGTCGACAGCAGCCAGTCTCTGAACACGCACAGCGACGGCAGATTCTGAAAGCGCGTGGCGTAGGCCAGATAATAATTGCGTCCGCTGTCCAGCGGCTCGAACAGCGTGACCAGTTCACCGCTGCTGATCTCGTCCTGCACCAGAATGCGCGGCACCAGGGCGATACCGATCCCGGCGGCTACGGCCTGAATAAGGTGCGAGGTCAACTCGAAGCTCGGGCCAGGACGCATAACGTGATGGGCCAGTTGATTACTGTCGAACCAGTCCGACCAGGCATTGGGTCGCGACACCACGCTGAGCAACGACTGCTGGGCAACTTGCGGCGGGGTCATCGATTGGTAGCCCGCAAGCGCACCGGGGCTGGCGATGACCACCAGTTTTTCGCTGACCAGCGGGTGTGCGATATAACCCGGCCAGTGACCGTGGCCCGCACAGATGATTGCGTTCATTTCGCTGGCCGCGGGCGTCAGGTCGGCGTGCACGATGCGCGAGTGGATGTGCACCACGTAGCCTGTGTGGCGGGTGTAAAAGTCATTCATGCGCGGCAGCAGCCACTTGGAGCCAAACGTCGGCAGTACCGCCAGATGCAGCGTGCCGCCTTCGGCCTTGTGCGCAATGGTTTGCAGGGTTGCACTGCGGATACGGCCCAGTGCGGCGGCCAGTTCGTGCTGATACAGCGCACCAGCGGTGGTCAGTTCGATGCGCCTGCCGTCCCGTTTGAACAGCTCGACCTGCAGTTGCGCCTCCAGTGCCTGCACCTGGCGGCTGACCGCGCTCTGGGTCAGGGCCAGTTCTTCGGCGGCTTTGGTAAAGCTGCCATGCCGTGCGGCGGCCTCGAAAGCCAGCAGCAGTGACATCGAGGGCGTCAGTCTTCGCGTGTTCATTCATAAAACTCATGGAAAAACGGCAGGTTTTACGTTTGCACTGAAGCATGGCAGGCGGGAGAATCCCTGTAACCGTTGATGACGCCATGCATTCGAGCGTTTCAAAGCATACGTGCTTTGCATATAAAACGCCTAGCCAGCCAGGAAGACCACCATGATTGCCCTGTTGAAGCCGACCACCGAACAGGTGGGCCACTACGACCGTTTCCTCACTGCCTTGGTTGAGGGTGGCTTTCGCGGCGAAATCGCCAGGGACCACGGGTCGCGCACGGTGCTGGCCACTGACAACTCCATCTATCAGCGCCTGCCACAGGCGGCGGTCTTTCCGATGGACAGCCACGATGTGGCGATCGTCGCCCGGCTGGCAGCACGGCCCGAGCACAAACAGGTGGTGCTCACCCCACGGGGCGGCGGCACCGGCACCAATGGTCAGTCGCTGACCGATGGCGTGGTGGTCGATCTGTCGCGGCACATGAACAACATCCTCGAAATCAACATCGAGGAGCGCTGGGTACGGGTGCAGACCGGCGTGGTCAAGGACCAGCTCAACGCAGCGTTGAAGCCGCACGGGCTGTTTTTCGCGCCGGAACTGTCGACCTCCAACCGCGCCACAGTGGGCGGCATGATCAACACCGACGCCAGCGGGCAGGGCAGTTGCACTTACGGCAAAACCCGCGACCACGTGCTGGACCTGACGACCGTGTTGCTGGGTGGTTCGTACGTTCACAGCCAGGCGATGGGCGCCGAGCAGTTGACCCGCGAGCAGGCAGGGGTTGACCGGGCCGGTGATGTGTACCGCTGCGCGCAGCAGATTGCCGATACTCAGGCGCAACTGATCAAGGATATCTTCCCGCCGCTCAATCGTTGCCTGACCGGTTACGACCTGGCGCACCTGCGTGAGGAAGACGGGCGTTTCAACCTCAACAGTGTGCTGTGCGGTTCCGAAGGGTCGCTGGGGTTTATCGTCGAAGCCCGGCTCAACGTGCTGCCGATTCCCAGGCATTCGATTCTGGTCAACGTGCGTTACGCAGGCTTTATGGACGCTCTGCGCGACGCCAAGGCATTGATGGCGCACAAGCCGCTGTCCATCGAAACCGTCGACTCCAAGGTGCTGATGCTGGCGATGCAGGACATCGTCTGGCACGGCGTGGCTGAATATTTCCCACAGGACACCGCCACGCCGACGCTGGGCATCAACCTGATCGAGTTCAGCGGCGATGAACTGGAGGAGGTGGAGCAGCGCGTTCATGCATTCGTCGCGCACCTGCAAACAGACACTTCGGTGGTGCGCCTTGGCCACACGCTAGCGACCGGCAGCGCTGCCGTGAGCCGCGTCTACACCATGCGCAAACGCTCGGTGGGCTTGCTCGGCAACGTCAAGGGCGAAGCGCGGCCGCAGCCGTTTGTGGAAGACACCGCCGTGCCGCCGGAAAATCTGGCTGACTACATTCAGGAATTTCGCGCGTTGCTGGACAGCTACGGCCTGCAATACGGGATGTTCGGCCATGTGGATGCGGGCGTGCTGCACGTGCGGCCGATTCTGGACATGAAAGACCCGGCGCAGGCGGCAATGATTCGCCCGATCTCCGACGCCGTTGCTGCGCTCACCAAGCGTTACGGCGGCTTGCTGTGGGGCGAGCACGGTAAAGGCCTGCGTTCGCAATACGTGCCCGAGTATTTCGGCGAACTGTACCCGGCGTTGCAGGCGCTGAAAGCAGCCTGTGACCCGTTCAACCAGCTCAACCCCGGCAAGATCGCCACGCCTGCGACGGTGCCCGATGCGCGTCTGACGCAGGTGGATGAAGTGACGCTGCGTGGCGATCTGGACCGCACGATCGACGAGCGTGTGTGGCAGAGCTACGACAGCGCGCTGCATTGCAACGGCAATGGGGCCTGTTACAACTACGACACCGACGACGCCATGTGCCCGTCGTGGAAAGCCACCCGCGACCGCATTCACTCCCCCAAGGGCCGCGCCTCGCTGGTGCGAGAGTGGCTGCGCCTGCAAGGCGAGCAGGACGTGAACGTATTGACGGCCGCCGCCAGAGCTCGCACTGCCAACGTGCTGAAAAGCCTGGCCGAGCGCACTGTAAACAGCGTGGCCAGAGTGGCGGGGCAGAAGGATTTTTCTCATGAAGTCTACGACGCCATGGCCGGTTGCCTGGCCTGTAAGTCCTGCGCAGGGCAATGCCCGGTCAAGGTCAACGTGCCCGAGTTTCGTTCGCGTTTTCTGGAGCTGTACCACAGCCGCTACCTGCGTCCGATCAAGGACTACCTGATCGGCTCGCTGGAATTCAGCATTCCGCACCTGGCGCGCTTTCCAAAGTTGTATAACGCGGTCATGGGCGCAAAACCGGTGCGTTACCTGCTTGAACACGTGGCCGGGATGGTCGACAGCCCGTTGCTGAGCCTGATGGACTTTCGTGCCGCCTGCGCACGCTGGAATGTCGGCATCGCCACACCGCAGCGGCTGGCCGCGCTGACTGATCAGGAGCGCAAGCGCACGGTGGTGCTGGTGCAGGACGCGTTTACCCGTTATTTCGAAACACCACTGGCCGCAGACTGGCTGGAGCTGATCTCGCGCCTGGGTTATCGGGTCTATCTCGCGCCGTTTGCGCCCAACGGCAAGCCGTTGCAGGTGCAGGGCTTTCTAGCCGCGTTTGAAAAAGCCGCCAGCTTCAACAGCCAGTCGCTGGGCAAGCTGGCCGGGTACGGCATCCCGCTGATTGGTCTGGATCCGGCCATGACCCTGGTTTATCGCCAGGAGTACAGCAAGACGCTGGGCGAGGAGAACGTGCCGACCGTCCTGCTTCCGCAGGAGTGGCTGGCGACCGAGCTTGAGGCGCAGGGCGACGTTCAGTCGGATGAAACCTATTACTTCCTGCCGCACTGCACCGAAAAGACCAACGAACCGGGCAGCGTCGGCCTCTGGCAGAAAGCCTTCGCTCGCGCAGGCCTCAAGCTGGAAGTGCTGGCCAGCGGCTGCTGTGGCATGTCCGGCACCTATGGGCACGAGACCCGAAACGCGAAAACCAGCGACACTATTTACAGCCAGTCCTGGCAACCGCTGGTGGTGCGTCACGGCGGCGAAGGCCGACTGCTTGCCGACGGCTACTCATGCCGCAGTCAGGTCAAACGCCAGGATGGCAAGGTTGTGCAGCATCCGTTGCAAGTGCTGCTGGAACGGGTGCGGGCGCGGTAACCAGGACGCACAGCGTCCAGAACGGCATGCGACGCGGAGCGTCGCACGATAGTCTAAATTATCGTTTCGCACGCTCCAGCCCTCACACCAGGTACTTGTTGAACCACCCCAGCGTCCGCTCCCAGGCCAGTTTGGCGGCCGCTTCGTCATAGCGCGGCGTCGAGTCGTTGTGGAAGCCGTGGTTGGCACCTGGGTAGATATAGGTTTCGTAGGTCGTGCCTGCCGCTTTCAATGCCTTCTCGTACGCTGGCCAACCTTCGTTGATGCGCGTGTCCAGTTCGCCGTAGTGGATCATCACCGGCGCCTTGATCTTCACCACGTCCTCAGCATTGGGCTGGCGTCCGTAGAACGACACCGCCGCGCCCAGCTCCGGGTAGGCGACTGCCGCTGCGTTGGTCACGCCTCCGCCATAGCAGAAGCCGGTTATGCCGACCTTGCCGGTGGTTGCGTCATGCTTCATCAGCCACTCGATGGCGGCAAAAAAATCATTCATGAGCTTTTCCGGGTCGACCTTTTGCTGCAGCTCACGGCCCTTGTCGTCGTTGCCCGGATAGCCGCCCACCGATGAAAGCCCGTCCGGTGCCAGTGCGATGAACCCGGCCTTGGCGACGCGGCGGGCCACATCTTCGATATAGGGGTTTAAACCACGGTTTTCGTGCGCAACTACAATCGCTGGCACCTTGCCGGTGGCCTTGGCCGGGCGCACCAGGTAGCCGCGCACCTGACCATGCCCCTTGGGCGACGGATAGGACACATACTCGGCAATGATGTCCGGGTCGGTAAACTCGATCTGTGTGGCCAGCGCATAATCGGGGCTCAACGAGGCAAGCAGCGCGCCTGCGGTCAGGCCCCCCAGCGAGAACAGCGCTGCCCGGTCGAGAAACTCGCGCCGGTTGATCTTGCCGTGTGCGTAGTAGTCGTAAAGCTCAAGCAGTTCAGGCGCAAAGTCTTTCGCGGTGAGACGTTCCATCGGCGTGCTTCCTCAGGGGTTGGTAGGGCCTGGCAGGGTGATCGACAGTCCGTATTAAAGCAGCCGCGGGCAGCCTTGACATCTGCTCTGAACTCGTTGGCTCGTTGATTAAATTGTGAGTCGATGTATCAAGCGTTGCAGACTATTGCCGACAACTGTTCATGAATTCGTTTCGATACTCATGGTCATACCCAACCCGCACCTTCGAGAAAACGTGATGATGACCCTCCAGGCAGAAGACCGCTCCCAGTTGTTCAAGGACACGGCTGCCCAGTTCTGGACACACATCACACCGATGGTCTATCTCGCTCTCGGGATCCACTGCGTGCTGCTGGCGGTGTTCATCACGCTGGACATAACGATCCTCTGGGCCGCGAACATCTTCAGCATACTTGGCTATTGCAATTGTCTTTACCTGATTCGCAGACGCCGCTACCGGCAGACTGGCCAGTTGATGAGTTTCGAGATCATCGCCCACGCGGTACTGGCAACCTGGGTACTGGGTTGGGAAAGCAACTTCAGCTTCTACCTGTTCTGCGTGATCCCGATTATCGCGTTCACGTTCCAACTGGTTACCGTCAAGCGTGTGGTGTTCAGTGCCGCGGTACTTTTGGCGGCAGCAGGTTGCTTTACGTTTCGTCGGCACATGGGCCAAGGGTCCAGCTTGAGCAGCGAAACGCTGGAGGTATTTGGCGTCGTCAACATTCTTGCCGCAACCGTTCTGGCGATCTACGCCACGGCTCTGTCAGTGCGTTTTACGTCTTCCATGCAACTGAGCCTGTATCACATTGCCAATCGTGACAGCCTGACCAACCTTTTTACGCGCAGGCGGGTGCTGCACCGCGTGCGTCAACTGGAGTCGCGCCGCCAGGGGCTGTCGGCCTCGATGATCCTGCTCGACATTGATCATTTCAAACAGATCAATGACCTGCACGGTCATGAAACAGGCGATGTGGTTCTACAACGAGTGGCTGAGGTCATCAGTTCAAGCGTGCGCAGCAGTGACATGGCTGCACGCTGGGGCGGCGAGGAGTTTTTGATCCTCATGCCCGATACCGCGCTGAGCGATGGGTTGCAGGTGGCTGATCGCATGTGGCTGTCCATCCGGGAAAAAGCCGGTCTGATCGACACACTCGACATCGCTGTAACCGCAACCCTGGCAGTGGCCACCGTCGGCGAGGGCGAGGCGTTTCAGATCGCCCTCAACCGTGCCGACACCTCGCTTTACCTGGGCAAGCAGCTGGGCCGAAACCGGGTCATGGTCGCCGGGTGAGCCGGCCGTTCACAGCATTCCTCGCCAGCGTGTAGACTTTCGCGCTTTGAGCGGCGGACTTAGACAATCTGGTCTGTGCGTCGCATCCTTATCGATTGTGTATTGATCAAGGCATGCTTATGGATTTGCGTCAGCTCGAAGCCTTCGCGGCGGTCATGTCGGCGGGCAGTGTCACCGCCGCCGGGAAAATGCTCGGCCGCTCTCAGCCATCGGTCACTCGAGCCATTCAGGAGCTTGAGCAGGAACTGGGCTTTGCGCTGTTCGAGCGCAGCGGGCCGAAGGTCACGCCTACCCACAAGGCGTTCATGATGTACGGCGAGGTGGAAAGCGCGCTGCTGGGCGTGCGTAATATCCGCCAGCGTGCGCAACACATTGCGCAGGAAGAAAACCATCAGATCAAGCTGGTGGCGATCTCGGCCCTGGCTGCCGGGCTGTTGCCCACCGCGCTGTCCCGGCTACCCGAGCCTCTGCGCCCGCAGCAGATCCAGTTGCAGAGTATGTCTCCGGAGAATGTGGTTCAGGCGGTTCTGTCGAAAACCATGGATCTGGGGGCTGTAAGCCTGCCGCTGGAACATCGCGGCCTTGAGATTCACTGGATCGGCGAAGCGTCCTGCGTGGCGGTGTTGCCAGCTGATTCGCCGTTGGCTGCGCATGAGGTGCTTTCCATGGAGCTGCTGCGCCAGCAAACGTTGATCACCATGGCCAATCCTTATCGTTTTCGTCGGCGCATCGACAAGGCGTTTCACGATGCCGGGGGCGAACCCCCGCGTATGCTCGACACCAACACTTCGCTGATTGCCAT
This sequence comes from Pseudomonas avellanae BPIC 631, assembly GCF_000444135.1. GTDB lineage: Bacteria > Pseudomonadota > Gammaproteobacteria > Pseudomonadales > Pseudomonadaceae > Aquipseudomonas > Aquipseudomonas avellanae. The sequence continues at coordinate 58,503 of NZ_ATDK01000046.1, read as the reverse complement.
GCAAATGGCCAGGGTCGGGTTGGGCATTGCGCTGGTTGACCCGTTCACCGCCATGGGCGTGCCGCTGCAAGGCGTGGTGGTCAGGCCGATTGCCTGTTCCATTCCGTTTTTCTTCGGCCTTATTTCAGCTTTCGCCAGCCCGCTGTCAGATGTCGCGAGCGCGCTGGTGGATGAAATTGCCGTCTGCGCGAAAATCCTCCTGCCGGAGATGATCATGCACGAAGCCAGTGCTCACGATGCGCTGTTGCAGAGCATTTATGCCGAATGAGCGCAGGTAAGTTCAGACTATGTAGGAGCGGACCGGGCGACACTTTGCTCGTTCGCTATATCTCGGTTTTGTAGGAGCGGACTTGTCCGCGAACTGCCGGTAACCGGAAGCAAAATCTATACATACGGTACATCAGGTGCGGCCGAGGCAGCCAATTTCAGGGCCGCTGCGCCGCCTACGTTCTAAACATCTCTGCAAATTCCATTAAGGAATATCAATATGCTTTTTTGCGCATTGCGAGAATAAAGAACGGCTTTTATTATTCGGATTAAGCATTCAAGGGCTTTCAGAATTCATTTATTGCGACATTGGAATGATTTTTGAAGTGATTTGAATCAGGCTCGGGCTTTGCGCCTGATCATCTTTCCGGGTAACGATCAATGTTCGATGTAAACGCACCTGCCGGTCTCGCGGCGCTCGAAGCTCGCCTGCAGCAGGATCTGGCGTGGCTGGATCTGCCCGCCAAGCCTTGGGTCAAGCCGAGGACGAACGCCGGGCAGGCTGTGCTCGATGTAGCGATCATTGGCGGCGGCATGGCGGGGCTTGCCCTGGCGGCCGAGCTGCGGCATCTGGGCGTGGCGGCGGTGATTTTCGATCAGTCGCCAGCCGGTTTCGAAGGCCCGTGGGCGACCACAGCGCGGATGGAAACACTGCGCTCGCCGAAACAGTTGACCGGCCCGGCGCTCGGTTTGCCGGCCCTGACGTTTCGCGCCTGGTACGAAGCGCAATTCGGTGTCGACAGCTGGGCAGCACTGGATAAAATCCCGCGCCTGCAATGGGCCGAGTACCTGCGCTGGTATCGCAAGGTGCTGGCGCTGGATGTGCGCAACGAACACCGGGTAAGCCGCGTCGCGCCGCGAACGGACGGCCTGGTCGAACTGGACGTCATGACGCCTGGGCAAACCCGCTTCATGCTGGCGCGCCATGTGGTGCTGGCGACCGGTCGTGACGGTCTGGGCGGCCCCTGGGTGCCGGATTTCGCCCGGCAATTGCCGGATCATCTGTGGGCACACTCGGCCGCCGGTTTGCAGGATGACTGGTTCGAAGGCAAGCGCGTCGCGGTGATAGGCGGCGGTGCATCGGCGATGGACAGCGCTGCCACCGCGCTGGAAGCAGGTGCACAGCGGGTCGATCTGCTGATCCGCCGTGCCGAGCTGCCACGGGTCAACAAAGGCAAGGGCGTCGGCAATCCGGGCATGGTCCACGGTTATTGGCGCCTGCCGGATATCTGGAAATGGCGCATCCGCCACTACCTGAATAAGCAGCAAGTGCCACCCCCACGCGGCAGTACGCTCAGGGTGTCCAACTCGGGCAGGGCGCGCTTTCTGCTCGACAACCCAGTACTCGCGGTCGAAGCAAACCCGGCGGGCGGGGTCTGGCTGCAAACATCAAAGGCGCGCGTCGAGGCGGATTTTGTAGTGTTCGCCACCGGTTTTCGGACCGACTTCGAGCAGCGCCCCGAGTTTGCGCTCTTCTCGTCGCACATTCGTGTCTGGCAAGACCGCTTTGAAGCGCCGGAAGGCGAAGACGATAGCGAACTGGCCGTATTGCCAGACCTGGGCAATTGTTTCGAGTTTCAGGAAAAGACCCCCGGTGCCTGTCCGGGGCTGAACCACATCCACTGTTTCAGCTACCCGGCGGCGCTGAGCTATGGTGCGGTGTCGGGGGATATTCCCGCCATCAGCGAAGGCTCCAAACGCCTGGCCCACGCGCTGGTCGGGCTGCTGTTCAACGAGGACATCGCGCTGCATTTCGAATCGATGCGCACCTATGCCGAGCCAGAGCTGCTGGGCGACGAGTGGGTTGCCAGCGAGCCGACCGCCGAAGAGTTGCGCCCATGACCGGCTGGGCGCTGCGCCGCTTGACCCAGTCGTTGCTGGTCATTTTGCTGATGACAGTGGTGGTGTTCGTCGGCCTGAATGCCATCGGCAACCCGATGGACATTCTGGTCGGTGAAGACCTCAATCAGGCCGAACGCCTGCAAGCCATCGCGCACCTGGGGCTGGACCAGCCGCTGTGGCAGCAATACCTGATCTTCCTCAAAGGCGCCGTGCACGGCAATCTGGGCCAGAGTTTCGTCTATCACGAAGACGCCATGCGCCTGATCCTGCAACGCCTGCCCGCCACCTTCGAGCTGGCGTTCAGCGCGCTGTTTCTGGCCGTGGTCATCGGCGTACCGCTGGGGATGTTTGCCGGCATGTACCCCGATCATCCGCTGTCCCGACTGATGATGGCGGCGAGCATCGTCGCCTTTTCGCTGCCGGCGTTCTGGGTAGCGTTGATGATGATCATGCTGTTCTCGATCACGCTGGGCTGGCTGCCAGCCAGCGGTCGCGGCGAAACCCGAGAATGGCTCGGCGTGCAATGGTCCTGGCTAACCCTCGACGGCTTGCAACACCTGCTGTTGCCTGCGCTGAACCTGGCGCTGTTCAAGATTTCGCTGGTGCTGCGCCTGACCCGTGCAGGCGTGCGCGAAGTATTGCCGCAGGAGTTCGTCAAGTTCGCCCGCGCCAAAGGCCTGTCGCCGATGCGCGTGATGTGCATGCACGTCATGCGCAACACCATGATCCCGGTGGTGACGGTGCTGGCCATGGAGCTGGGTTCGACCATTGCCTACGCCGTGGTCACCGAAAGCATTTTTGCCTGGCCGGGTGCCGGCAAGCTGATCCTCGACAGCATCAACATGCTCGACCGCCCGGTGGTGGTCGCTTACCTGATGGTGGTCGTGGTGATTTTTGTGGTGCTCAACCTGATCGTTGACGGCCTGTATTACCTGCTGGACCCACGTGTCCGTATCGAGGCATCACGATGAACGTCATCGCAAAGGTCGCGCCTGCCAACACGCTGTTGCAGGCCCAGTCGCCCTGGCGTCGGGTGATTGTCGAATTCATGAGTTCCACCACGGCAGTGGTCGGTTTGCTGCTGTTGCTGGTCATCGTGCTGGTGGCCGCGTTCGCACCGTGGATCGTGGTGCAGAACCCTTACGACCTGATGCAGCTCAACGTGATGGATGCGCGCATGCCGCCCGGCAGCCTGAACATGGACAGCGGCTACTCCTATTGGCTGGGCACCGATGGCCAGGGCCGCGATCTGGTCTCGGCGATTATCTACGGTCTGCGCATCAGCCTGTGGGTCGGCATCGGTTCGGCCTTGATCGCCGCGGTCATTGGCACGTTGCTAGGGCTGATGTCGGCGTACGCCGGTGGCTGGGTCGATGCCTTGTTGATGCGCCTGGTCGATCTGCTGCTGTCGTTCCCGGTGATTCTGATGGCGCTGATGATTCTCGCCTGGCTGGGCAAGGGTGTCTGTAACGTGATGCTCACCCTGATCCTGCTCGAATGGGCCTATTACGCGCGTACTGCGCGGGGCCAGGCGCTGACTGAAAGCCGCCGCGAATACGTCGATGCGGCGCGCGGGCAGGGCGTTGGTCCGCTGCGCATCGTGATCGGACACATCCTGCCCAACTGCCTGCCGCCGCTGATCGTGATTGGCGCGTTGCAGATCGCCCGTGCCATCACGCTGGAAGCGACCCTGTCGTTTCTAGGCCTGGGCGTGCCGGTCACCGAGCCCTCGCTGGGGCTGCTGATCGCCAACGGCTTTCAGTACATGCTCAGCAATGAATACTGGATCAGCCTGTTTCCGGGGCTGGCTCTGCTGATCACCATCGTCGCGATCAATCTGGTCGGTGACCGTCTGCGCGATGTCCTGAACCCGAGGTTGCAGCGATGAGCCTGCCTGAAGCATCGCGCGTGGCATCCTCGGTCGAACCGACCCTGGACGTGCGAGACCTGTGCACCTCGTTTCACACCCGCGCCGGTGTGTTGCCTGCGGTGCGTAATGTCTCGCTGCGCGTTCAGCCAGGGCGCATTCTGGGGCTGGTGGGCGAGTCGGGGTCAGGCAAGTCGGTCACCGGGTTTTCGATTCTCGGTCTGGTGGACGAACCGGGGCGCATCAGTGGCGGCCAGGTGCTGTTCAAAGGCCGTGACCTGACAAAGCTCTCGGCCGGTCAACTGCGTGAAATCCAGGGCAACCGGGTCGCGATGATTTTTCAGGACCCGATGATGACCCTCAATCCAGTGTTGCGGGTCGACACGCAAATGATCGAAGCGGTGCGCGCGCACAGTACGCTCGGCAAACGCGAGGCCCGTGAGCATGCCAGCCGCACCCTGGCATTGATGGGCATTGCCAGCCCTGAAGAGCGTCTGCGCGCCTACCCGCATCAACTGTCCGGCGGCATGCGCCAGCGGGTGGCGATTGCCATTGCGCTGTTGCACGCCCCGGACCTGATTATCGCCGACGAGCCGACCACCGCGCTGGACGTGACCATTCAGGCGCAGATTCTCAGCGAAGTGCAGAAACTGGTGCGCGAACAGGGCACCTCGCTGATCTGGATCACCCATGACCTGTCGGTGGTGGCGGGGCTTGCCGACGACGTGGTGGTGATGTACGCCGGGCGCATTGTCGAGCAAGGCTCGGTCGCTGACGTGCTGGATCGCCCGCAACATCCCTATACACAAGGCCTGATCGACAGCCTGCCGAGCCGCAACAAACGCGGTCAGCGCCTGCGGCAGATTCCCGGCATGGCGCCGGACCTGCTGTCGATGCCGGTGGGCTGTGCGTTTGCTGCACGCTGCGCCAGAGCCGCACAGGCGTGCGCGCAAGACCCCGAACCACGCGAGATTCTGCCGGGCCATACGGTTCGCTGCTTTTATCCAGGAGCTGGCGCCGATGTCCAGTAATCAGATTCCCCTCATCGAGCTGCACCAGGTCAGCAAGACCTTCGGCAAGCCGGTGGACGAGCGTTCTTTTCAAGGTCTGTTGCAGCGCCTGCACCTGACCCGCCCCAAACCGGTGACCCACGCGGTGGATCGCGTCGATCTGCGCATTCTTCGTGGCGAAGTGGTCGGGCTGGTGGGCGAATCGGGCTGCGGCAAATCGACCCTGGGGCGCATGGTGGCCGGGCTGCTGCCGGTGTCCTCCGGCAGCACCTCGGTGGACGGCAAGCCGCTCGACAGCCTGACCCCACAGGAACGCCGGGCGTTGCGTCTCAAGGTGCAGATGATTTTTCAGGACCCCTCGTCGAGCCTCAATCCGCGCCTGCGGGTTGACCGGATTGTCGGCGAGGGCGCGCTGCTGCATGGCCTGACCGACCGCAAAGACGCCGATGAGTATGTCAGCGCTCAATTGCAACGCGCCGGGCTCAGCCCGCAATTGCGCCAGCGCTACCCGCATCAGTTCAGCGGTGGTCAGCGCCAGCGTATTGGCATCGCCCGTGCGCTGGCGGTGCAGCCGGAACTGCTGGTCTGTGACGAGTCGGTGGCCGCGCTAGACGTGTCGATTCAGGCGCAGATTCTCAACCTGTTCATGGACCTTCGCGATGAGCTGGGCCTGACCTATCTGTTCATCAGCCACGACCTGGGTGTGGTGGAACATCTGTGTGACCGCGTGGTGGTGATGTACCTGGGCCGGGTGGTCGAGACCGCATCGGTCGATGACCTGTTTGCGCGGGCCAATCACCCGTACACCCAGGCGCTGCTGGCGCAGATCCCGCGCTTCGATATTCGCAGCACCCGTTATGACGCGATCAAAGGGGAAATCCCCAGCCCGCTGAACCCGCCCGCCGGGTGTCATTTCCACCCTCGCTGCCCGCGCGCCTTGGCGCGCTGCCGTGAGGAAGCTCCAGCGCTGAGGGAGGTTTCGCCGAACCACCAGAGCGCGTGTCACCTGAATGATCAGAGCTGAACGAGCACCTCAAGCTCGTCAATTTTCGCTATTGCGTACAAGGAATCACCCATGAAACCACTCGTTCGTTCTTTATTGGCCTCGGCGCTCGTGCTGGCCGCCGGCAGTGTTTCGGCGCAAGACCTGCGCATCGGTTACGCCGACCCGGTCTCGTCGCTCGACCCGCAACTGAACAACTATGCCGGCGACCGCTCGGTGGCGCTGCACGCCTTTGAATCGCTGGTCAGCCGCCGTGACGACAAGACCCTGCCGGGCCTCGCGAAAAGCTGGAAAGTCATTGACGACACCACTTGGGAGTTTGCCCTGCGCGATGACGTGAAGTGGCAGGACGGCACACCGCTGACCGCCGACGACCTGGTGTTCTCGTTCGAGCGCGCGCGCAGCGTGCCCGGTAGTGTTGCGTCTTACGCCGGTGCCATGCGCACCGTCGAATCGGTCAAGGCCAAAGACGATCACACCCTGATCATCAAGACCCGCCTGCCCAACGCCAACCTGCTACCGGACGTCGATTCCATCTACATCGTCAGCCGCCATGCAGGCGCCGCCGCCAGCAGCGCCGATTACAACTCGGGCAAAGCCCTGATCGGCACCGGGCCTTATCGTTTTGTCTCGTTTGTACCGGGTGATCGCACGATCTTTGCCCGCAACGACAGCTACTGGGGAGCGAAACCGACCTGGGACAAGGTCGATTTCCGTTTCATCGCCAACGCCGCCAACCGCACTGCGGCGTTGCTGGCGGGCGATGTGGACGTGATCGACAAGGTGTCGCCAACTGACGTCGAGCGTCTGCGCAAAACCCCGAGCGTCAATGTCTTCGCCTATCAGGGCTTGCGTGCGCTGATCATTCAGCCAAGCTTCCGTGCAGGTTCCAACGAATTCATTCGTGACAACGCCGGTAAACCGCTGGCTGAGAACCCGTTGCTGGACGTGCGGGTGCGCAAGGCATTGTCCCTGGCGATCAATCGCCCGGCCATCGACGAGCGCATCATGCAGGGCACCGTGACCGAGGCCAATCAGTGGATGCCGGCCAATACTTTCGGTTACAACCCCGGCATCAAGAACATCCCGTATGACGTCAAACAGGCCAAGGACCTGCTGGCACAGGCAGGCTTTCCCGAAGGCTTTCAGTTGACCGTGCACGTACCGGGTGACCGTTACCCGCAAGCGCCGGAAGTGATGCAGGCCGTGGCGCAGTTCTGGACACGAATCGGCGTCAAGGTGCAGCTGGAAGTGCTGCCGTGGGCGGTCTACGCAGGCAAGGCCAACAAGAATGAGCTGGCAGTCAGCGTGATTGCCTGGGGCAACGGCACCGGTGAAGCGGCTTATGCACTGACCAATATTCTGACCACAGTGGACAGCAGCAAAGGGCAGGGCGCGTCCAACTGGGGGCACTACAGCAACCCGTTGGTGGACAAGGCGCTGGCCGATTCCACGGCTGAATTCGACGAGGCCAAACGCCGCAAGATCCTTCAGGACTCGGTCCAGGTGGTCAGCGACGACGTTGGCATTATCCCGCTGTTCCATTACCAGAACATCTGGGCGGCGCGCAAAGGCCTGAAAGTCGAGCCGCTGGTCAGCGACCGCACTGCGGCGACCATGGTCACCGAACAGCCGTGATCTTCCCTTATTCGCGTCGCGGCTTTTAAAAGCTGCTGCGCGAGTGGCACGACAGCCTTGCAGGACATTTCATGACGACCGAGCATTCAAACACACCGGACTTGCTGGATAACCTGCTGGGCATCGACCCTGGCAGCCCTTTGCACATCGTGCGCCATGCCCGTGACAAGGTTGCCACGGCAACCCAGGGCAGCCAGGCGCTTTTCTTCGACCCGGCATTGGCAGATAACCTGCCGCTGAGCGAGCGTCTGTGGGTTGCCTATTACGCGACCCAGCTGAGCGCGCAGCCAACCCTGACCGCGTATTACCTGCAGCAATTGCGCGAAGTGGGCGTAGCGGCCAGCGTGCTGGCGGACGTGGACGCCAACCGGATCGACCTGCTTGAAGACCCGCGTTTGGCGGCGATCCTGTGTTTTACCCGCACCTTGATCGAGTCTCCGGTACACGGCGATCAAAGTGCCTTGCAGGCGCTGCAACTTCAGGGCTTGAGCACCGCTGAAATCGTGGTACTGGCGCAGCTGATTGCGTTCCTGTCCTACCAGGTGCGTCTGGCCGCAGGGCTGACCGCCATTCAATCTGCCGGAGCGGCCTGATGAGCGAGCTTATTGAAATCGAAGGTTTCACCAATCAGCTGCTGGGCTGGAAAGCCTGGTTACCGACCGTGGACCTGAACAACGCCACTGCCGAGCAGATCGGCGTGCTCGAAGAGAGCCATCCGCAGGCCAGGACCTCGGATTACTACCTGACCCTGGCGCACCACCCGGACATCCTTCGGCAACGCTCCCAGGCCTTCAACGCCATCATGTACGCGCCGAGCGGCCTGTCCCGTGCCGAGCGAGAGCTGGCCAGCACCGTGGTCTCGCGCATCAACCGCTGCGTGTATTGCGCGTCGGTGCATGCACAGCGTTTCGAGCAACTGGCCAAGCGCAATGACGTGATTGCCCAAGTCTTCGCCGACCCTGCAACGGCAGGCACCACGGCACGCGAAAAAGCCGTTGTGCAGTTCGCCATCGACCTGACCCTTGAGCCTGCTTCGCTCAACGCCACGCACATCACAGCGTTGCGTGAGCAGGGCCTGGATGATGCGCAGGTGCTGGATTTGATTCACGCCATCGCGATCTTCGCCTGGGCCAACCGGCTGATGCTCAATCTTGGCGAGCCGGTGTTTCCCGAGGCTGAATAGGCCCGTTGCTGAACGGTGGAATGTGGCACGGTACATTCCGCTGTTCCCGGTCAGGTAATCAGACTTCTCTCACCGTTAACTCATCGATTCATTCTTTGAATGACCCCCTCCCATAGCCATTTGGCGAATGGTCATCCGCTTCATCAGGCGTCTCCCCGGTTCAGATCAGATAGTCTGCCAAGTTTGAAAGTCTTCTTTAAAACTCCCCCAAACATGATGGCCGTGTTTATCGACTCGTAACAGAATAAGTTGGGCTTATATGTAGGCCTTTTCCGAAAGCGCGTAGGACTTTTCTTTAATAAAAGTCGACTTCTGAGTTGTCGTAGACCCAGTTCAAAAAATTAAAGATTTCGTCATGGCAATGCTTGCTTTTGAAATAATTCGTGATAAATATGTGTCACCTCATTTTTGCGGCTAATTGTTTCAACGCATTGTTTATAGCTGGCTGTTTAAATGTGCCGGCAACGAATAAAAAATATTGCGTGGATTTCTGTCGCTTGTATGCGCCTGGGTCTGCGGGTCGCCTGAAGCCTGTTGCGCAAGGCGTCTCTTGAATTGCTTATCGGGTTGGCTGGCGGATTTTTCTGTCTCGCAGAGTTGTGTCTGGAGGATGTATGGCATCGAACAGTTTTCAAAACGAAGTGCCCAAAGCTCGGGTCAACATCAAGCTTGACTTGCACACGGGCGGCGCTCAAAAGAAGGTCGAACTCCCACTCAAATTAATGCTGATGGGGGATTACAGCAACGGCAAGGAACAGCGCCCGTTATCTGAAAGAAGCAAGGTCGACATTAACAAGAACAACTTCGACAGTGTGCTGGCCGAGTTCTCGCCGAGCCTGAAACTGGCAATAGAAAATACCTTGATCGACGGCAACGCCGACACGGCTGTCGCGTTGAGTTTTCAGGGCATGAAAGACTTTGAGCCTGAACAGGTGGCGCGGCAAATTCCGCAATTGCGAGCCCTGCTGGCGATGCGCAACCTGCTGCGCGACCTTAAATCCAACCTGTTGGATAACGCTACTTTTCGCCATGAGCTGGAACGCATCCTCAAGGACGACGCGCTGAGTGACGAATTGCGAGCCGAACTGGCTGCGCTGGCGCCACAAGAAGATCGTTGATTGCCCTTGGTTCGTTAATAAGGAAATTTTCATCATGCCCGCAGAACAATCTTCACCAGCCTCGCAGTTGACCAAGACCCTCGACGCAGACGGCGGCCAAGGGATCTATGGCGCCTTGTTTGCCAAGATCAATCTCAGCCCGATAGCCCGGTTGAATGGCATCGAAGCGTTTCAGAACTCCGAGGCCTTGTCCGAAGCTTCTGCCGATGAGCGGGTCACTGCGGCCGTCAGTGTTTTTCTGAACCTGCTCAAACAGTCGTCGCATAAAGTCGAACGCCTGGACAAGACCTTGCTGGACGAGCACATCGCTTCCCTGGATGCACAGATCAGCCGTCAACTTGACGCGGTCATGCACCACCCTGATTTTCAACGTGTCGAGTCAACCTGGCGAGGTGTGAAGTCGCTGATCGATCAGACCGATTTTCGCCAGAACGTGCGTATCGAATTGCTGGACATCAGCAAGGATCACCTGGCCCAGGACTTTGAGGACGCGCCCGAGATCGCCCAGAGCGGTTTATACCTGCACACCTACACACAGGAATACGACACCCCCGGTGGCGAGCCGATTGCGGCGGCTATTTCCAATTATGAATTCGACCGTGGCTCGCAGGATATTGCTCTGTTACGCAACATCTCCAAAGTAGCGGCCGCCGCCCATATGCCTGCCTGATTCCTGACTCCAGAAACACACTGCCGCAGTATGTGGCCCTTGTGTCGACATCAGCGGTTACACCCTGCCAGGTGTTGGCAAACGACATCGAAACAGCGCTGCAAGGCTCCTTTCACTATGCCCATGCACGCACACTGGGCCAGTTGGGGCCAGTGCGCGTGCGCTTTGTCAGTGGCGGCGCGCAAACACTGGCAGCGCTGCTGCAACGCGCAGCGGAGGCAACCGGCATTCGTGCGGGTGACGTCAAGCCGCGCGCACTGATCAGTCGTCTGGACACGGCCAATGCGCTCCTTGCAATCACGGAAGAATTCGAATGCCCGCACCTCTGACCGAAACACCTGAAGACGGTACGCGTGAGCAATGGTATGTGGCGTGCACACAGAAGCAGTTGCGCCAAGACAAACCTTACCGGGCGACGATTCTTGGCCTGAACATCGTGCTGTTTCGCCAGCGCAGCGGCACAGCGGCGGCGCTGCTCGACCAGTGCGTGCACCGTGGCACTCGGCTGTAGGCCGGTAAAATCACCGATGACTGCCTGGTGTGCCCTTATCACGGCTGGCGCTACGACGCGAACGGGCACGTAGTGCATATCCCCAGCGTAGATGCCGAGCAGGGAGAACCTAAGTCGCCCGGTTATCGCTACCGGCAGCGTCATTTTGCGGTATGCGAGCAAGATGGGCTGGTCTGGGTGTACACCGGCACGGGCGATGCTCACGACACCCCGATCTTCCGGCTTCCTGCCTATGGCGAGCGCCCATGGCAATCCTATTTCATGATCAACACCTTCGATGCCGATGTTGGCAGTCTGGTGCAGAACTTTCTCGATGTGCCGCACACGGTGTTCATCCACGAAGGGATTTTTCGCTCGAGCAGCGGCCGGGCAATGGAGGCGACGCTGGCCTGCAAGGCGCAGAGCATCGAGGTGGTTTACCACGATGAAGTGGACGAGATCGGCCTGATGCAATGGCTGACCAACCCGGACGGCGAACCGCTGGTGCACACGGATCGCTTTCTGGCGCCGAATGTGACCTTTTGTGACTACCTGTGGGGCGCACGCTCCGGCTTTTTGATCGTCAGCCAGATCACCCCGGTCAATGCTCGCCAGTCACGCGTCTACACCTACATCGCCTACCGGTTTCCGATGCCCCGCTGGGTGTTGAGAATGCTGCGCCCGTTCATTCATCTGTACACACATATTGTGATTCAGCAGGACGTCAAGATCATTCGCGCGCACCGCGAAGGTCTTGATAACGTGGCGAACTTCAAGCCGTGCAACGTGCCTGCCGACGCCATCCATGTGGGCGTCGAGCAGTTGCTGGCGGCGGTCCGACGCGGCGAGGCGCTGCCGGAAGCGCAGCGTCGCGAACGGCGGATTCGATTCGAGCTTTGATAGCCGGGTATTTCAACCGGCTTTGAGCCTGGGCTGCACTGAATCTGCCAGTTGCGTCAGTATCAGGCAGCACGACACCGCCCCAGCATCCAGCACACCCACCGAGCGTTCACCCAGACGGCTGGCGCGGCCGATTTTTGCCATCAGGTCCTTGGTCGAGTCGCGCCCCTGTGCTGCGGCGCTTTTCATTGCATCAAGGGCTTCATTGAATGAGGCGCCATTGGCGTGTGCCTGCTCGAAGGCTTCGACTGCCGGAATCAATGTGTCCATCAGGCATTTGTCGCCGACACCGGCTTCGGTAATGTCCTGCAATGAAGTGAGCCCGCCGCGCAGCAGCCTGGCGAAAGTCGCCGCATCGATCTGCTCGCTGGCGCGTAGCTGATCGGCCATGCCGATAAACAGGCTGCCGTACAGCGGTCCCATCGAGCCGCCGATGCCTTCCATCAGGCTGAGGGTCAGTTCGTCCAGTGCTTCGGCCAGGGTCAATTGACGGCCTTCAATGGAGCGACCGCAATGGGCAAAGCCCTTGGCCATGTTGATACCGTGGTCGCCGTCGCCAATGGCACCGTCGACCTCGCTGAGGTATTCGCGGTTGGCGACGATAACGCTCACCAGGTCCGCGACGATTGCAGTGCCGTCATGGGTGGAAAAATGCTGGCTCATGGCTCACTCCGCCTGGGTCATGCCGATGGAGCGGCAAGGGTGGTCGATCAGGGTTTTCAGTTCGTCGTCCAGGCCCAGCAGGGTCAGCGTCACGCCCATCATCTCCAGCGAGGTGAAATAGTTGCCGACGTAGCAACGGTGGATGTGTAAACCCTTGGCCTTGAGCTGGCTTTCGACTTCGGCGTAAAAGATATACAGCTCCATGATCGGTGTTGCGCCCAGGCCGGAGACCAGCACCACCACACCCTTGTCCGTGCTGAAATCGCGGTCGGCGAGGATCGGGGCCAGCATGCGCTCGGCCATGGCCGCCGCAGGTTCGATGGCAATGACTTCAATGCCCGGCTCGCCGTGGTGGCCAATGCCCAGCTCCATCTTGCCGTCTGCAATCTGAAAATTGGGTTTGCCGACAGCTGCGATGGTGCAGGGCGTCAGCCCGATGCCGATGGAACGGCACTGGTCCACGGCTTTCTGCGCGACGCGGATCACGCCGTTCAAGTCGTAACCCTGTGCGGCCGCAGCGCCGCCGACTTTCCACATGAAAATTTCCCCGGCCACCCCACGCCGTTTGGCGATGTCGGCCTTGGGGGCCGAGGCCACGTCATCGTTGGCGACTACGGTGCGGACTTGCACATCCTTGCTGGCGGCCATCTTCATCGCCAGCTTCACGTTCATGTTGTCGCCTGCGTAATTGCCGTACAGGCAGGCAATTCCGGCGCCGTGATCGGCAGCGCGAAAGGCGTCGAAAAAGCTTTTCGCGGTGGGCGAGGAGAAAATCTCGCCCACTGCCACGGCGTCCACCAGGCCGGGGCCTACATAGCCGAGGAAGGCCGGCTCGTGGCCCGAACCTCCGCCGGTGACGATGCCCACAAGCCCCTCACCGGAAGGCCGGGTTTTGCTGATGACTCGCGGGTTACTGTCGCTCTGGGACAATTCCGGGTGTGCGACCAGAATGCCCCGCAACATGTCCTCGACCACTTGGTCCGGGTCGTTTATCACTCGATTCATAACGCGGTTTCCTGTGTTCTTTTTATAAGGATCGGACGGGTTACGGTTCCAGTACCACTTTCAATGATTTGTCGCCGCGTTCCATGACGGCGAAGGCTTCCTTGAAATCCGCCAGGGCGAACGTGTGGGTGACCACGTCGCGCATGTCGATCTTGCGGTTGCCGATAAAATCGATGGCGCGCGGGTACATGTAAGGCCCGAGGTGCGAGCCCAGCACGTCCAGTTCCTTGCGGTCGCCGATAATCGACCAGTCCACGGTGGCTTCGTCGTTGAACACACTGAATTCCACAAAGCGCCCCAGCTTGCGCAGCATCGCCAGGCCCTGATTGACGGCCTTGTGGTGCCCGGTGGCTTCTATATAGATGTCGCAGCCGTAGCCGTCGGTGATCTCGCGGATTTTTGCCAGCACATCGACCTCGGCGGGGTTCCACACCTCGTCAGCGCCCATGCGCAGGGCGAGGGCGGCGCGCTCGGGCTTCATGTCGAGCACGATGAGCTTTTTCGGATTGCGCATCCGCACAGCACCGATGATCCCAAGGCCCAGCGTGCCTGCCCCGGCAACCACCACGATGTCATCGAATCGACGTTGGCGCGTTCGGCAGCGTGCAGCGAGCAGGCCAGCGGTTCGATCAGGATCGCTTCGTCAGGGGCAATCGAATCCGGTACTTTGTGGACGATGCCTTCTTTGGTGAAGATCATGTACTGGGCCATTGCGCCCTGCACGTTGTTCTGGAAGCCGTAAAGGTCGTGCTTCTGACACATCCAGTACTGGCCGTGATTGCAGAAACGGCAGCCCCAGCACGGCACGATCTGTTCGGAGATCACCCGGTCGCCAATCTGCACACCACGCTTTTCCGCGCCCGGACCAAGCGCAACCACCCGGCAGACGAATTCATGGCCGGGAATCATCGGCGGTTTGACGTAGCGCGGCTGTTCGGCATCGCCCCAGAACGAGGGCGCGCCGCGATAGGTCTTGATGTCGCCCATGCAGATCCCGCACAGCTCGACCTTGGTGAGAATTTCGTCAGGGCCGGGCGTCGGCACGTCGACGGTTTCCAGCCGGTAGTCTTCCGGGCCATAGCACACTACCGCCTGCATGGTGGCTGGAATGACGGGGGAAAGTTGTTCGGCAGTGCGTTCGGTAGCGGTGGACATGACGATAAACCTCGTGACAGAAAAGTGAGTTACTGGATGCTGTAGCCACCGTCGATCACCACGTTTTCCCCGGTGATCATGCTGGCGGCGTCGCTGAGCAGGTACAGCGCCAACCCGGCTATTTCTTCCGGCTGGGCGAAGCGGCCTGCCGGAATCTGTAACTTGGCCCGTTCACCCAGTTCGCCTGCCCAGGCTTTCTTGCCCAGAGCGGTTTCGACGATGGTCGGCGAAATGGCGTTGACGGTGATGTGCGGCGCCCATTCCATGGCCAGCACTTTGGTCATTCCGACCACGGCAGCCTTGCTCGCGCAGTAGGCGACGTGTCGATCAAGGCCGATGACAGCGGCTTGTGACGCCAGGTTGACGATGCGTCCGCTGCCTTGGGTCAGCATGTGCCGGGCGCAGGCCTGGGCGACGAAGAAGCTGGCCTTGAGGTTGATGTCCAGTGTTGTGTCCCAGGCGTCCTCGGTCACATCGACGGCCTTGTCCAGCACTGCGACGCCGGCGCTGTTGACCAGGTAGTCGAGGCGCTTGAAGTGCTCGAAAACGCTGTTGATGGTGCTGTTGACCTGGTCGATGCTGCGCAGGTCGACCGCGATGCCAATGTGCCCGCTGCCCAGGCTGGCTGCCACTTCCACCACGGCAGGGTCACGGTCCAGCAGCGCCACCCGCGCCCCGCGCTCCACCAGCAGGCGCGCGCAGGCCAGCCCGATCCCGGCAGCCCCACCAGTGATGACCGCGCAACGCCCGTTGAGATCGAAGGCCTTGTTCCAGAATTCAGACATGAACATCACTCCTGTAGCGCTGTTTTTTTGATGGTTCGTCACGCAGAGCTCCCAGAGCGGCGCTACCACGCTGGAGCGCGCTACCTCGTACACAATTCTGTTTTTGATTCTGGCCGAAGGCCGTGGGAGCGGGAATCTCAGACCGATTACTTGCCGCCGCTGACCTGCTGATAAAGCGCGTCCGCATTGGCGTCGGTCACCGGTACCCACGGCAGGATGTAGTTCTTGTCAGTACCGTCACCCCATTTCACGTCTTTGGCGTAGCGTTCCCAGATCACCGATTTTGGTTTGTAATCCTTGCCGGCCAGCGCGCGCAGGGCGACGTCGAGGGCGCCCTGGGATTGGGCCTGGGCGTCCTGCAGGAAAGTGGTGACTTCGTTTTTCTTCGCCGCCTGAATGGCATCGGGCATGCCGTCGATTGAGGTGATCGGTACATCCGAAGGCTTGAGGTTGCGCGACTTCACCGCCTGCAAGGCACCCAGTGCCATGTCGTCGTTCTGCGAAATGATTCCGGAAATGCCGCCGTTGGGGTGCGCGTTGAGCCAGTCTTCGGTCAGGGCCAAGGCCTCGGCGCGGGACCAGTTGGCGGTTTTCATTTCTATGATCTTGATGTCCGGGTGCTTCTTCAGGACTTCCATTTTACCTTTTTCACGGTCGATCTGCGCCGACTGGCCAATCGGCCCCTGAATGATCACCACATTGCCTTTGCCCTTGAGCTTGTCGACCATCGCCTGCGCCTGGAGGCGGCCGCCCTCAACATCGTCGTTGCCGACATAAGGCACCTTGGCGCTGGCGACGCGCGTATTCGACGCGATGACCGGGATGTCGCTCTCCATCGCCCGGGCCACGGTGCCGATCCCTGCTTTGGTGTCGATGGGCACGAAGATGATTGCATCGTAATGCTGGGTGATCATCGTCTCGATCTGGTTGTTCTGGGTCAGCGCGTCGTAGTTGCCGTCGAACACGGTGATCTGCACGGTGCCATCCTTGACTGCCGGATGCTGCTTGAGCTCACGGACCCAGTTCTGCATGAACTGGCCCTTGAGGCCATACACCGCCGCGCCAATTTTGTAGGTCTTGCCGTCGGCGGCCAGAGCGATACTGCTGGCGAGCAGGGAGAGCGCCGCGACAGCGGCCAGGGAAGTAGCGAATTTCATGATGAGCACCTCGTTATTGTTGTAGTCAGTCGGTCATTCAGAGGAAAAGCGGCTAGTGTTTTTTCTTGCGCCACACGTCGATCAGTACTGCGAACACGATGATCAGGCCCTTGGCGACCTGCTGGTAATAGGAAGAAACACCCATCAAGTTGAGGCCGTTGTTGATGACGCCGATCAGCAATGCACCGAACAGCGTGCCGACGATGCTGCCGGTGCCACCGGACAGGCTGGTGCCGCCGATGACCACCGCTGCGATGGCGTCCAGTTCATAGGATATCCCGGCCTGGGGCAGGGCAGACGTGGTTCTCGCCGAGAGCACCACACCCGCCAGCCCGGCAAGCAGCCCGGACACCACGTACACCGAAAACATCACCTTGCACACGCCGATCCCCGAGGTGCGGGCGCTCTTTTCATTACCGCCGACGGCATACACGTAGCGGCCGTAGGTGGTGTAGCGCAGTACCATCCAGAAAATAAGCGCAACCACGGCGAAGATGATGATCGGCACACCGATCGGGCCAACCTTGCCGACGCCCAGCGCCAGGTACTCTTCGGGCAGGTCGGTGACCGGGCTGCCGTCGTTGAGAATGAAGGTCATGCCGCGCGCGATACTGAGCATGCCCAGCGTGGCCACGAACGGTGGAATCGACAGGTTGGCGACCATGAAACCGTTGACCACACCGAGCATCGCCCCGGCGAACATGCCGGCGCTGACCGCCGCCAGCAGGCCATACCCTTGAGTGGCGACCAGCGCACTGCACAAGCCGGCGAAGGCCAGGATAGAGCCGACCGAAAGGTCGATGCCCTTGGTCAGGATCACGTAGGTCATGCCGACGGCCAGAATGCCGTTGATCGAGGTCTGGCGCAAAATGTCCATCCAGTTGCGCCAGGTCATGAAATATTCACTGGCAAACGCCATGACCACACACAGCAGAATAAACACCAGCGGCAGGCCGAAACGGTCCAGAGACAGGCGTAAACGGCTGCGCGGCACGGCAGTGGCAGGGGCGATAACGGTTTTCGCATTCATGAGGCAAGACTCAACAGGGCTTCCTGGGAAAGGTCGGTATCGCTGCTGATGGTCACCAGCCTGCCACCCTTGAATACCGCAATCCGGTCGCTCAACCGCAACAGCTCGGGGGCTTCCGATGACACCACGATGGCAGCACCGCCGCCGCGCACGAACTGATCCAGCAGGTGGTAGATCTCCTGCTTGGCACCTTCGTCAATGCCGCGAGTCGGCTCGTCGCAAAGCAGGCAGACCGGCTGGGTCGACAGGCATTTGGCGAGCACCACTTTCTGTTGGTTGCCGCCGCTCATTGACGCGACGGGCAAATCCAGTGAAGTGGTCTTGATTTGCAGACGCTTGACCATGTCTTCGGCCAGTTGCTGTTCCTTGCGCGCATTGATCAGCGACCAGCTCGACAGTTGCTTGTACGCAGACAGCGCAATGTTGCTGAGAATGCTGCTGCTGAGCACCAGGCCACTGTCCTTGCGGTCTTCGGTCACCAACGACATGCCCGCGCGGATGGTTGCCTTGGGCAGACCGACCGGCATGGGTTTGCCTTGCAGGGTGACGCTGCCGGCGTCGGGCGTGGTCAGGCCGTAGATACAGTTGAGAAACTCGCTTCGGCCAGAGCCCATCAAGCCATAGATACCGAGAATTTCGCCGTGGCGCAGTTGCAGGCTGATGTCCTCGAACTCGCCGTTACGGCTCAGGCTGTCGACCTCAAGGCAGCATTCGGCGGCGCATTGACGACCGACCTTGTGGTCGATGCGCTGCAATTCCTGGCCGACAATGCCACGCACCAGGTGCGCCCGGTCGATATCGGCCATGCGCCCGGTTTCGACAAACGCGCCGTCACGAAAGATGCTGTAGTCGTCGGCGATCTGCGCCAGTTCACTGAGACGGTGGGACACATAAACGATGCCTGCGCCACGGGCGGCCAGGCGGCGGATAGCCTTGAACAGGGTTTGTGCCTCGCGCTCGCCGATCGCCGAAGTGGGTTCGTCCATGATCATGACCTGACAGTCATGGCTGAACGCCTTGGCAATTTCCACCAGCTGTATCTGCGCCACGCTCAGCCGGTGCATGGGGCTGGTGGCGTCGACATCGAACTCCAGATTCTCCAACAGCTCGCGGGTGCGCCGGTTCAGCGTCTTGCTGTCGACAATACAGCCGGCCCGGCGCGGTTCGCGGCCCAGCCAGATGTTCTCGGCGACGGTCATGAAGGGAATGGGTTCCAGTTCCTGGGTGATCATCGCGATCCCCGCCGCCAATGCCTCGCCCGGACGACTGAACTGCACGGGCTCGCCGTTGAGCAAAATGGTCCCGGCATCGCGTTGGGTGATGCCCATCAGAATACTGAGAAAAGTGGACTTGCCCGCGCCATTGCCACCGCACAGGGCATGCACGCTGCCGGCCCGCAGTGAAAGGCGGCCGTCACGCAAGGCCGGGATGCCAGCGTAAGCCTTGGCGACGTGTTCAGCCTGGAGCAGTAATGGCGTGGCCATTGGCGTGTCCTCGTGCTGTGAATTCTTATTAGGTGCACTGATGCGTTGCTCAGTGAGCATATGTGTATCAAATGAAATTCTGATCAGTCAATCTCTTTCGCTGAAAAGTTTTTGAACGCCAGTTTGGCTCGGCTCGCTTATTAAAGAGCGCTTTTACTCAATGTATTCGCAAATCAGGCTTGACAGGATGGCGTGGATATCAGAGAAGTGACTGATCGGAATTTCACCGATTGAACATATGGTCAGATAAAAAGACCTCGGCAGTGGAGCCTGATGCCATGAACACACCTTTCCCGGTGGCTATCGGATGTGATGAAGCGGGTTATGAACTCAAGGAATTGTTGAAGCGCCATATCGAGTCACTGGGTTACCCGGTGACTGATTTCGGCACCCATTCCACCGCGCCGGTGCTTTACCCGGACATTGCCCTGGCCGTCGCGACCGCCATCAACGCCGGGCAGCAGCGCCTCGGGGTGCTGGTCTGCGGCACCGGGATCGGTATGGCCATCTCGGCCAACAAGGTGCTCGGGATTCGCGCTGCCCAGGCCCACGACACCTACTCGGCGGAACGGGCACGCAAGAGCAACGATGCGCAAATCCTCTCCATCGGTGCACGGGTGATCGGCGCGGAGTTGGCGAAAAGCATCGTCAAATCGTTCCTGGAATCGGAGTTCGAGGCTGCGCGCTCCGGTGCCAAGGTCGATCGCATCAGCGCGATCGAGCGTGACGGGCATCAATAGTGGACGGAACAGGGCGGGAGTAGGGAGAATGCGCCTTTGACGCCGAAACGGAAGCCCGTCCACATGAGTGACAGTACCCAGCGCATGGCCAGCGACATCGATCTGATGACTGAAGTCGCGATGCTCTATTACCTTGAGAACGTCACTCAGGAAGCTATCGCCAAACGCTTCGACCTTTCCCGGGCCAAGGTAAGCCGGCTCCTCAAGCGCGCACGCGATGAGGGCATTGTCGAAGTGCGCGTGCTGCAACACCCGGCCATGAACAACGAGCTGGAACTGGCACTGGTGGAGCGATTCCAGCTGGACCGGGCGTTGATTGCGGTTGATCACAGTGATCCCGATACCCAGCGCTCGGCGGTTGCCAGCCTGGTCGCCAATTACCTGAACAAAACCCTGGGCGACGGCATGATCGTCGCTGTCGGCATGGGCCGTAACGTTGGTGCAGTGGCCGACAACGTGTTTTTGCCGGTGACGCGCAACTGCACATTTGTCTGCGCCATCGGCGGTTCGCTCAAGGCCGGCGAATACATGAACCCCGACCACATCTGCCGGCGACTGGCGCTGCGCTTTGGCGGTGAAAGCGAGAGCCTGTACGCCCCGGCACTGGTCGCCAACCCCGAACTGCGCAGCATTCTGATCAGCAACGACACGGTGCGCTCAACGCTGGATCGCGCGCGCCGTGCCGACATGGCGCTGATCGGCATCGGTGACATGAGCGAAAACAGCAACATGGTGCGCATGGGCTGGTTCTCGCCGCAGGAAATCGCTCAGGCGCGGCTGTCCGGCACCGTCGGCGACATGATGGGCTACGATTTCATCGACATTCATGGCCAGCCAGCGGTCAACGCCATTCAGGGCAGGGTGATCGGCCTGACCGTGCAGGAGCTATTCCGCATCCCGGACGTGGTGGCCATCGCCAGCGAAAACACCAAGGCGGCGGCGACATTAGGGGCTTTGCGCTCGGGCGTGATCAACACACTGGCGACGACGGTCACCAATGCCCACACCATTCTTGCTCTGGATGACGCAACGCGCAAAGGGTGATGAGTCAGCGCAGCATTGCAGTTAGAAGGTCGTTACGGCTTGATTGATGAATGCAAAAGGGTTGAGCCACAAGGGCCGGGGCGGCCCTTTCTGTTATTCGGCTGTTTTGTTTCACGTTATTTCAAAGCCAGAACGTACGCCTGCACAGGTCAAACGTCGCAACTCGAAACCCTCAGCCGCCCGCCATCCAGCGTGCCAGACCATGTCGCCCACTGACCCCCAGTTTGGCGGTGGCGCGCTTGAGGTAGGTTTCCACCGAGCTATTCTTGACCTTCAGCCGCGCAGCCATTTCGGCCACGGTTCCGCCTGTCAGCAGGCCCAGGCAAACCTCCTGCTCGCGTGCGGACAACGTGATCGAATCCTGCGCCAGCCGGCCGCTGAACGCCTGGTCCAGAGAGCCGGGTTCCGGTTCCTGGCCTGCGCCACGGTTGCCGGCCTGGACGAGGCTTTATGCGTGATGCTCGACCAGTGGCAACAAAGTGTCAGACAGGCTTTTGAGCAACGACAGTTCGCTCAGGGAAAACGCACGCAGGGCCGTCAGCCGGTAGAAGCAGATGATCCGCCGACGGTCGCCCTGGCTTGAAACCAGATTGCACTGGTGGGTGTTGCGCTGCGGGTGTTGTTTGCTCAGCGGGGTCTTGAGCTGCACCAGCAAGGGGTCCTGCATGTGCAGGATGCTCGGTAGCAGCGGATGGTGCGGCGCTTCGGTGGTGGGCGGGTCGTATTGCAGGCCGGCGCCGCCGAGCAGGTTGATACGGCTGATGCTGCTCTGGCGCAGGTCCAGCGTCCACTCACTGAGGCCGAGCCCGTGAATGGGCACCAGTGCATCCACCAGTTGCAGCATGTGCCCGGCAAATGTAGCGCAGCCGGTGCTGGAGACCAGTTGAGCCAACTGCTGATAAAAGCGCGGATCGCTGCTGTATTCGGGGTGTTGCGCCGTGTTCATCCTGAGCTTTCCTGATTCCGACCGCGCAAAAAGGGACCGTGGTGGGCTCGTGCGCGGCAACTGCTGTTTGCAATGACTGATAAGTCTGATTGTGACACTGGGTCTTTGGGTATTCAGCCTAAGCTTTTATCCTGCGTCTGTAGCGGAAAACAGGGACAGAGTAGCAAGCGGATACACATGCCGTTGCCACGCTTGGTGGCTATACGCCAGTGTCCGGGTTTCAGGGGCCATACATCGGCCAGTTGGCAGTGCCTAATCCGCGGCTTATCCGCCAAGAAGGACCTTGAGCCATGCGTGCCTCTGTCGCCCCAACATTCCCCCTGACCGCTGCCCAGCGTGACATCTGGCTTGACCAGATCAGCCGTGGCGATTCTCCGCTCTACAACATCGGCGGCTACATGCAGATGACCGGGCCGATGGATGCCCAGGCGCTGCAACGTGCGCTGGCGCAACTGGTTGCAGCCCACGAAGGCTTGCGCACCGTGCTGATGCCAGGCGCCGGCGCGGATGGTTTGCCACTTCAGACGTACGCGGCGTCCATACCCATGCCGCTGGCAGTGCACGACTTCAGCGATCACCTCGATCCTGCCAGCTCAGCCTTGGCGCTGGTCAGCGAGCAGATGCAGCGTCCTTGTGTTTTCGATGGCCGTCCCTTGGTTGAATTTTGCCTGATTCGTCTGGGCACGGATGGTTACTGGCTGGCCACCCAGGCCCACCACCTGATTCTTGACGGGTGGGGTTACGGGCAGATGATGAAGTCACTGGGCGAGCTGTACACCGCGCAGATAGAGGGCCACAGCCTTGAACTCGACGCGCCGCGCTACAGCGATTTCATCATCGACGACGCCCGTTATCATGCATCACCACGCTTCGCCAAGGACAAGGCCTACTGGCTGGACAAATACCGCAGTCTGCCAGAACCCTTGCTGATGTCCCGCTATCACAACCGCCGGTTAACCGATCCGGCACCGTCGCATGCCTGGGTGCAGGCGCTGCCCGCAGCGCTGCATGCGCGCATAAAACAGTTCGCCGAACGCCACAATGCTTCGGCGTTTCATGTGTTGCTGGCGGCCTTGCATGTGTACTTCACACGCACGACGCAACGCAAGGAGTGGGTGGTCGGGCTGCCGCTGCTCAACCGCACCGGCGCGCACTTCAAGGCCACATTGGGCCACTTTGCCCAGGTCAGCGCCGTGCGTATGGCCTTCGCCGAAGGGCTGGACTTCGGCGCGCTGGTGGCCGAGGTGCGTGATGCGCTGAAACGCGATTTCCGTCATCAACGCTTTCCAGTCAGCGAGCTGAATCGCAGCCTGGAATTATCCCGTGAAGAGCGCGCCCAGCTGTTTGAAGTCTCGGTCTCCTACGAGCTGGAAGACCATGCCTACCGCTACGGCGAGGCCCAGGCAAAAACGGTAAAAGTCTCCAATGGCTTTGAAGCGACGCCTCTGGCCATTCATTTGCGCAGCAACAGCCTCAACGACGACGCCTCGCTGCACATTGTCCACCATCGGGCCTGGGTCGACGATGCCGAGGCACAAGCTATCGCCGGGCGCCTGCTGCATATTCTGGAGCAGGGCGTTGAAAGCCCGGCGCTGCAAATCGGGGATTTCCAGCTGCTGACACCTGCCGAGCAGCTGCACCTGCAGCACTGGAACCAGACACAAACAGAACTCGGCGATGAGCCGTTGATTCATCGGCGCATCGAGCAACAGGCGCGGGCGTTTCCAGATGCCGTGGCGGCGGCGTTTCAGGGGCAACACCTGACCTACGCGCAACTCAATCGGCACGCCAACGCACTGGCCCGGCGCTTGATCAACCACGGAGTGCGCCCGGATGATCGTGTTGCCGTCGTTTCGCGCCGCAGCCTGGAAACCTTGATCGGTTTGCTGGCGATTCTCAAAGCGGGCGCAGCCTATGTGCCCATCGACCCGTCGCACCCCCGCGAACGTCTGAATTACCTGCTGAGCGACAGCGCGCCGGTGGCCGTGTTGACACTATCGACGCTGGTGGATCGCTTACCGCCGCTGGCGGTGCCGCTGATCGAACTGGATCACTGCGCGCACAGCCAGGGCGATGACAGCAATCCGCAGGTGTCGGGCCTGAGCCGTGACAATCTGGTCTACGTGATCTACACCTCGGGCTCCACCGGCCAGCCAAAGGGCGTGATGGTCGAGCACAACACGCTGGCCAGTCTGGTGGACTGGCATTGCGCGGCGTTTGACGTGAAGGCGGGCAGCCACACCTCCTGCCTCGCAGGTTTCGGCTTTGACGCGATGGCCTGGGAGGTCTGGCCGACCCTGTGCGCAGGCGCCACCCTGCATCTGGCCCCGATCCAGGAAAGCGGCGAAGACATCGAAGCCATGCTCAACTGGTGGCGCGCCCAGCCGCTGGATGTCAGTTTTCTGCCCACCCCGGTGGCTGAATATGCGTTCAGCCAGGACGAAGAACACCCGACCCTGCACACCCTGTTGATCGGCGGCGACCGCCTTCGTCAGTTTGCCCACAACCGCCGTTACGCCGTGGTCAACAACTACGGCCCGACCGAAACCACGGTGGTCGCCACCTCCGGCCAGGTGTTTGCCAACGGTTCGCTGCACATCGGCGGCCCTATCGCCAATACTCGGGTTTATGTGCTTGATGAGCACTTGCAGCCCCTGCCGCCGGGCGTCCCCGGTGAGCTTTACATCGGCGGTGCAGGCGTGGCGCGTGGCTACCTGAACCAGCCGCAAATGACCGAAGAGCGCTTTATTCACGACCCGTTCAGTGACGTCGCAAGCGCGCGGATGTACCGCAGCGGCGACCTGGTGGCCTGGAACGCTGACGGCACACTGGATTACCTGGGCCGTAACGACGACCAGGTGAAGATTCGCGGCATGCGCATCGAGCCGGGTGAAATCGAGGCGGTGCTGACCCGCCAGGAAGGCGTCAAAGACGCCGTGGTGCTGGTCCGCGATTTCCATCTGCTGGCCTGGTTCACTGAAACGTCTGCGGTCGATACCGATGCACTGAATCATGCACTAAGAGCACTTTTGCCCGGTTACATGGTGCCGCGAGCCTTCACGCGCATGGCTTCGCTGCCATTGACCGCCAACGGCAAACTTGACCGCCGTGCGCTGCCCGACCCGGACCCTGCGTACTTGCTCGGTCACGTTTACGAGGCGCCACTGGGCGAGGTGGAAATCGCAATGGCGCCCGTCTGGGCGCAGGTGCTCGGCGTGGAACGGGTAGGGCGGCACGATAACTTCTTCGAGCTGGGCGGCCATTCGTTACTGGCGGTCAAACTGGTCGAACAGTTGCGCAAGGCAGGTTTGCAGGCCGATGTGCATGTGCTGCTCAGCCAGCCGACCCTGGCTGCGCTGGCCGCTTGCAACACTGCCGCGACTAACGCCCAAGCGTTTCAGGTACCCGAAAACCGCGTTCCGCCAGGCTGTACGCGAATCACTGCGGACATGTTGAGCCTGGTGACGCTTGAACAAGTCGCCATCGACCGAATTGTCGCCAGCGTGCCAGGCGGTGCCGCCAACGTGCAGGAAATCTACCCGCTGGCCCCCTTGCAGGAAGGCATTCTCTATCATCACCTGACCGCTGAGCAGGGCGATCCGTACCTGCTGCAATGGCGTCTGGCGTTCGACAGCCTTGAACGTCTTCACACCTGGGCCGCTGCCTTGCAACAGGTCATCGACCGCCACGACATTCTGCGCACCTCGGTGGTCTGGGAAGGGCTGGAAAGCCCGCAGCAAGTGGTCTGGCGCCGTGCCGAACTGACGTTGCAGGCAGTCGATTTCGACGCCGAAGACTCACAGATTTCAGTCGTTGATCGCCTGCAACGGCGGTATGACGCCCGCAGCCACCGGCTGGATCTGGCCCAGGCACCCTTGATGCGTCTGGTGCATGCCCACGATTCGTCGAGCGGCGAAACAGTCGCAATTCTGCTGTTCCATCACCTGGTGCTCGATAACACCGCGATGGAAGTGGTCAGCCGCGAAATGCAGGCACTGTTGTCTGGGCAGCATTCGGCGCTGAAAACGCCAGTGCCGTACCGCAACTACGTGGCACAGGTGAACCTGCGCAACGACGACGCGCGCCACAAGGCGTTTTTCAGTGAAATGCTCAGTGATGTCGAAGAACCGACCCTGCCTTTCGGCATACATGATGTGCCCGCCGATGGCAGCGGTATCGAAGAGGATCGACGCACACTCGACAGCAATCTGGCGCTGCGGCTGCGTGAGCAAGCCCGCCAACTCGGCGTGAGCGCCGCCAGTTTGATGCACGTCGCCTGGGCGCGGGTACTTGGCGTGCTCGCCAACCGCCGCGACGTGGTGTTCGGTACCGTTTTGCTCGGGCGCATGGGCGGCGAGGGTGCCGAGCGGGCGCTAGGGGTTTTCATCAATACCCTGCCGTTGCGGGTCGACACCGCGCTTGCCACCCGTGCAGCGGTGAAGGCTGTGCATTCAAGGCTTGCTGCGCTGATCGCCCATGAACAGGCATCCTTGGTACTCGCTCAGGGTTGCAGCGGCGTGGCCTCGGGTACGCCGCTGTTCAGCGCCTTGCTCAACTACCGCCACAGCGCCGAGGTCAAGCCGCACGACGGCGAAGGGCTCTGGCAAGGCGTGCGGGTGCTCGGCGGTGATGTACGCAGCAACTACCCGCTGACCCTCAGCGTCGATGACCTGGGCGAGAACTTCGACCTGCACGTGCTGGCCATGCAGGGCATGGGCGCCAAGCGTGTTGCGGGCTGGATGCAAAATACCCTGGAGCAACTGGTTCAGGCGCTGGAACGGGCCTGGCCGTTGGCGCTGGACAACGTTTCGATCCTCGACGCCGATGAGCGCCGGCACTTGCTGGAAGATTTCAATCCTGCCGGGCTGGCGTTCCCGGAGCGTCTCACCGTGCACGCGCTGATTGAAGCGCAGGTTGCCAGAACGCCACAAAGCCCTGCGCTGATTCAGGATGGCAACACCCTGACGTATGCCCAGCTCAACCAGCAGGCAAATCGCCTCGCGCATCATCTGATCAGCCTGGGCGTTATGCCGGACGAGCGGGTCGCGCTGTGCCTGCACCGTGGGCCGCAACGTCTGATCGCCATGCTCGCCGTACTCAAGGCGGGTGCCGCCTATGTGCCGGTAGACCCGGTTTATCCGGCCGAGCGCATTGCTTACCTGCTGCAAGACAGCACGCCGCGTCTGGTGCTGACCGAGCACGCGACGCTTGCTCTGGTGGGTGAGACCGCTCAGCTGAACATCGAGCAGGCCGACGTGCATTCGCACCCCGACAGCAATCCCCAGGTGCAGGGCCTTGATGCGCAAAACCTGGCGTACGTGATTTACACCTCCGGCTCCACCGGCCAACCCAAGGGCGTGATGGTCGAGCACTGCACGCTGGCCAATCTGGTGCATTGGCACTGCCAGGCGTTTGCGCTGCATGCAGGCAGTCATACGGCGAGCGTGGCCGGTTTCGGTTTTGATGCAATGGCCTGGGAAGTCTGGCCAGCGTTGTGTGCCGGTGCCGTGCTGCACCTGCCGCCCGCGCAGGTGGGCAACGAACACGTCGATGAACTGCTCGACTGGTGGCTGGAGCAACCGCTGCAGGTCAGTTTCCTGCCGACGCCGGTGGCTGAACAGGCGTTCAGACGCCCTCGGCAGCACCCGACGCTGCGCACGCTGCTGATCGGCGGCGACCGCTTGCGCCAGTTCGACAGCGACCCCGGCTTTGCGGTGATCAATAACTACGGCCCGACTGAAACCACAGTAGTAGCGACCTCCGGGCCGGTAACCCCGGGCGGCCCGCTGCACATTGGCGGTCCGATCGCCAACACCCGCGTTTACGTGCTGGATGAGCAACTGCAACCCGTTCCGGTCGGGGTTATCGGCGAGCTGTACATTGGCGGCGCAGGCGTTGCCCGTGGCTATTTGAACAAGCCGCAAATGACCGAAGAGCGCTTTGTCGCCGACCCGTTCAGCGACAAGGTGCAGGCGCGCATGTATCGCAGCGGCGATCTGGTGCGCTGGAATGTCGATGGCAGCCTGGATTACCTGGGCCGTAACGACGATCAAGTGAAGATCCGCGGCATGCGCATCGAGCTGGGTGAGATCGAGGCAGCGCTTGCCCGCCAGGCAGGCGTCAAAGACGCCGTGGTGCTGGTGCGCGGCGAACGCTTGCTGGCCTGGTTCACCGAAGTGTTCGCTGTGGAACCCGAAACCCTGCGCGAGGCGCTACAGGCTTGTTTGCCGTCGCACATGGTGCCGCTGGCCTTTATGCGCCTGCAATCGTTGCCGCTGACCAGCCACGGCAAGCTGGATCGCAATGCACTGCCAGACGCGGATCTGCAAGCGCTGACTGGGCAGGCCTACGAGGCACCGCAGGGCGAAACAGAAACCGTCATGGCGCAGCTCTGGGCGCAGGTGCTCGGCCTTGCGCACGTCGGCCGTCACGACAACTTCTTTGAACTGGGTGGCCATTCGCTCTTGGCGGTCAGCCTGGTCGAGCGCCTGCGCACCATCGGCCTGAGCGTCGATGTACGGGTGTTGCTGGGCCAGCCCACCGTGGCTGCGCTGGCTGCCTCCGTGGGCAAGGGCCGCGAGATCAGCGCACCGGTCAACCGCGTGCCGACGGGCTGCACGCACATCACCCCTGAGCTGTTGAGCCTGACCCGGCTCGACCAGCCGACCATCGACCGCATTGTCGCCACGGTGCCAGGCGGGGCGGCCAATGTGCAGGAAATCTACCCGTTGGCGCCGCTGCAGGAAGGCATTCTTTATCACCACCTGACGGCCGAACAGGGCGACCCGTACCTGCTGCAATTGCGCATCAATGTTGACAGCCTGGAGCGGCTGAACGCTGTCGCCGCTGCCTTGCGCACGGTCATCGCGCGCCACGACAGTCTGCGTACCGCAATTGTCTGGCAAGGGCTGGAGGTGCCGCAACAGGTGGTCTGGCGGCACGCCGATCTGACTGTCGAGCGCGTTGCGCCGACGCAGGTTGACGCCGAAGCAGGCACGGCA
The DNA here is from genome assembly GCF_000444135.1 of Pseudomonas avellanae BPIC 631. Taxonomy (GTDB): domain Bacteria; phylum Pseudomonadota; class Gammaproteobacteria; order Pseudomonadales; family Pseudomonadaceae; genus Aquipseudomonas; species Aquipseudomonas avellanae. Next base: position 29,505 of record NZ_ATDK01000046.1, on the reverse strand, counting down.
CGCATGGACCTTGCGGGTGCGCCGCTGATTCGCCTGCTCTACAGCCCGGACGTAACCGGCCCTAGCCTGTCGGCAACATTACAGTTCCATCACATCGTGGTGGATGCCACGGCCCTTGAAGTCATGCGCGAGGAAATGCTCGCTCACCTGCGCGGCGAGCCCGGCCCTACGCTGCCCGCCGTGCCGTATCGCAACTATGTGGCGCAGGCACGAATGGGCGTCAGCGAAGCCGAGCACGAAACGTATTTCCGCGAGCAACTGGGCGACATCGACGAGCCAACCCTGCCGTTCGACCTGCGCGATGTGCAGGGTGACAGCCGTTCCATCGAGGAAGCGCAGCAGGTAGTGCCCGACGCACTGTTACGCGGGCTGCGCAGTCAGGCGCGGCAATTGGGGGGCAGCGTTGCCAGCCTGCTTCATCTGGCATGGGGTCGCGTACTGGCCGCTGCCACCGGTAACCCGCGCGTGGTTTTCGGCACGGTGCTGCTGGGTCGCTTGCAAGGCGGGGCGGGTGCCGACCGAGGCATGGGCATTTTCATCAATACCCTGCCGCTGCGTATCGATCTGGACAACGTCGGCGTGCGCGACGGCGCCCGCGCCACACATGCCCGTCTGGCCCAATTGCTCGGCCACGAGCACGCTTCGCTGGCCCAGGCGCAGCGCTGGAGTGGGGTGGCCGCGCCGCTGCCGTTGTTCAGCGCAATCCTCAACTATCGCCATGCCGCAGGCCAGGCGCGCCAGGATGCACAGCACGATGCCTGGCAGGGCCTGAACATTCTCGCCAGCGAAAAACACACCAACTATCCACTAAGCCTCAACGTCGATGATCTGGGCGAAAGCCTGCGCCTGAGCGTCACGGTGCCAGCCGAAATCGGCGCCCGGCGTATCTGCGGCTATGTGCAACAGGTGCTGGCCGGCATGCGCGACGCGCTGGAGAATCAGCCGGATCTGCCACTCCAGCGCCTGCCGGTGCTGCCTGCCGACGAGCGCCAGCGCTTGCTGGTCGATTTCAACGCCACTGACGTGCATCACGACTTGCAGCAAACCCTGCAGGGCCTGTTTGAAGCCCAGGTTGCGCGCACCCCGCAGGCGGTCGCAGTGCGCGCCGGACGTTCGCAATTGACCTATCGGCAGCTCAACGAACAGGCCAACTGCCTGGCTCATCACCTGATCAAGCTGGGTGTACGTCCTGACGACCGCGTAGCGATTTGTGTCGAGCGCGGCGTTGGTATGGTGGTCGGCCTGCTGGCGATCCTCAAGGCCGGTGGTGCTTATGTGCCGCTGGACCCGAGTTATCCGCGCGAACGCCTGCACTACATGTTCAAGGACAGCGCGCCCGTCGTGCTCCTGACACAGGCGAGCACCCGCGCACTGCTCGACGATGAAGGTACACCGCGTGTCGATCTGGACAGCGCCAACTGGGACATGCAGCGCTTTGCCAATCCTCGCGTCGCCGACCTGACGCCGAACCACCTGGCGTATGTCATCTACACCTCCGGCTCCACCGGTACGCCAAAAGGGGTGATGGTCGAGCATCGCAACGTCAGCAACCTGGTGCAGTGGAGCTCACAGCTGTGCCCGCCGAGCTCGGGTTCGGCGCTGCTGCACAAAACCCCCATCAGTTTCGACGCGTCGGTCTGGGAGATTTTCTGGCCGTTGAGCAGCGGCATTCCGCTGGTCCTGGCGCGCCCTGATGGCCAACGCGATCCGGCTTATGTGGCCCAGGTGATTCAGGAACGCAAGATCAGCGTGGTGCAGTTCGTGCCCGTGCTGTTGCAGCAGTTTCTCGACCTGCCGCAAAGCCGCGAGTGCCACAGCCTGACCGACATTGTTTGCGGCGGTGGCGAATTGACCGTCGCGCTGGCCGAACAGTTACGCCAGCGGCTGCCGCAGGTGCGCCTGCACAACGTTTATGGCCCGACCGAAACCACGGTGGATTGCAGCGTCTGGACCCTGGAGCCTCATCAGCCCGTGCCAGGCAGCGTATTGCCCATCGGTCGGCCGATCAGCAACACCCGCCTGTATGTGCTCGATGCGCAAGACCATCCCGTGCCGCAAGGGGTGAGCGGCCAGTTGCACATTGGCGGGGCCGGTGTGACACGCGGTTACCTGAACCTGCCGCAAGCGGATGCCGAGCGTTTCATCGACAGCCCGTTTGTCCGTGGCGACCGCTTGTACCGCAGTGGCGATCTGGTGCGTCAGCGGGCGGACGGCCTACTGGAGTTTCTGGGGCGCAACGACGATCAGGTGAAAATCCACGGCCTGCGTATCGAGCCGGGTGATATTCAGGCCTGCCTGACCGCCCACCCAGACATTCAACAAGCGGTGGTGCTGGTGCGTGACGAGCCACCGGGCGGCCAGCGACTGGTGGCCTATTACACCAGCACGCTGCTGCCCATCGAGACCTTGCGCGAGCTGTTGCGCGCGCAACTGCCCGATTACATGGTGCCGGCCCTCTATGTGCACCTGCACGAGATGCCGCTGGCCCCCAACGGCAAGCTGGATCGCAAGGCTCTGCCTGCACCGGGCGTCGACGCACTGCTGACCCGGCCTTACGAGGCACCGCAAGGCGAGACCGAAACCCTCTTGGCCAGCCTCTGGGCCGAACTGCTCGGTGTCGAGCAGGTCGGGCGGCACGACAACTTTTTCGAACTGGGCGGCCACTCGCTGCTGGCGGTAAGCCTGACGGCGCGCTTGCGCCAGGAAGGCATCGAGGCCGATGTCCGGGCACTCTTCGAACAACCTACGCTGGCCGGCTACGCAGCCATCACAGAAAACATGGAGATTATCCTGTGAGCATCAACGAACTCCTGGCAACACTCAAAGCTCACGATATCCAATTGACGGTCAAGGATGGACAACTGGTGGTGCAGGGCAATCGCCGTGCCTTGAGCGACAACGGCTTGCTGGACCATTTGCGCGCCCACAAGCCGGCGCTGATCGAACTCATCGAACAGGGCGATTACCGCAGTGGCAAACGCGGGGCGCTGGTGTTACCGGCCAATGGCATCGTGCCGGGCTGCGAGCGGATCACGCCCGAGATGCTGACGCTGGTCGAGCTTGACCAAGGCGCGATTGATCGTTTGCTCGATCTGATACCGGGAGGGGCTGCCAATGTGCAGGACCTTTATCCGCTGGCGCCCTTGCAGCAGGGCATTTTGTATCACCACGTGACCGCCACTCAGGGCGATCCGTATGTCATGCAGGTGCAGTTCGCTTTTTCCGATCAGCCACGTCTGGAGGCGTTCGCCCAGGCGCTGCAAACGGTCATCGATCGCCACGACATCCTGCGCACCTCCGTGCATTGGGCCGGGCTGGAAACCCCGGTGCAGGTGGTCTGGCGTCACGCTGAACTGAAGGTCGACAAGGTATCGACGGGCGAAGGCAGCACGATGGACCTGGGCCAGGCACCGCTGATGCGTCTGGTCTGTCATGAATCCGCGCCTGCGGACGGCCACGGGGTGAAGGCCACGCTGCTGTTCCACCACATCGCGATGGACCACAGCGCCCTTGAAGTGGTGCGCCATGAAATACAGGCCTGCCTGCTCGGCCAGGCCGACGCGCTGGGTGTGCCGGTGCCGTTTCGCAACTACGTGGGGCAGGCGCTGCTGGGTGTCAGCGAAGAAGAACACGAAACGTTTTTCCGCGAGATGCTCGCCGACCTCGACGAGCCGACGCTGGCTTATGGCCTGCAAGACCTGAGCGGCGACGGCGATGACCTTGAAGAGCACAGCATTACGTTTGACCTGCTGCTGTGCCAGCGCTTGCGCACGCAAGCGCGAACCCTCGGGGTCAGCGTCGCCAGTCTGTTCCATCTGGGCTGGGCACAGGTGCTGGCAGGCCTGACGGGGCAGCCGCGCGTGGTGTTCGGCACCGTGCTGATGGGCCGCCTGCTGGGCGCCGAGGCCACGGAGCGGGCGCTGGGCATTTTCATCAATACGTTGCCGCTGCGTCTTGATCTTGGCGATCAAGACGTGCCTGCCGCCGTGCGCGCCACCCACCAGCGCCTGACCGCCCTGATGCGCCACGAACATGCACCGCTGGCGCTGGCTCAGCGGTGCAGCGGTGTACAAGCGCCGACGCCGCTGTTCAACGCCTTGCTCAATTATCGCCACAGCGCACCGGCGCAGGCGTCCGGCGAAACCTGGCAGGGCATTGAAGTGCTGCAGGCGCAGGAGCGCAGCAACTACCCGCTGGTGCTGAGCGTCGATGACCTGGGCGAGGCGTTCGGCTTCACTGCGCAAACGTCCTCGGGCATCGAGCCGCAACGCCTCTGCGCCTACCTGCAACGGGCCATGGAAAGCGTGATCGATGCGCTTGAGCAGACGCCGCAGATGCCGGTCGCGCAGCTTGATATCGTGCCCGCCAGTGAGCGTGCGCAGTTGCTGCAAGGCTTCAACGACCACTATGCCGAGTACCAATGCGCACTGACCTTGCACCAGCGCATCGAACAACAGGCCCAGGCGCGCCCGGACGCCATCGCCGCGCAAGTGGGCGAGCACTGCCTGAGCTATGAAGAACTGAACCAGCGCGCCAACGCCCTTGCGCATCACCTGATCAGCCTCGGCGTACGCCCGGACGACCGCGTTGCGGTGGTCGCCAGGCGGGGTTTGGAGACACTGGTCAGCCTGCTGGCGGTGCTCAAATCCGGTGCTGGCTACGTGCCCATCGACCCGACCCACCCGGACGAGCGCGTGGCCTACCTGCTGACCGACAGCGCGCCGGTGGCGGTGCTGACGCAACCTTCGTTGCTGCCCCGCCTTGAAGGGCTGAGCCTGCCGGGGCCGAAAGCAACGCTGATCGACCTTGAGCGTTCGGACTGGCCAGCACACACCAGCAACCCACAGCTCGCCGAGTTGACGTCAAGCCATCTGGCCTACGTGATCTACACCTCCGGCTCGACCGGGCAGCCCAAAGGCGTGATGGTCGAACACCGCACGCTGAACAACCTGATCGACTGGCACTGCGAGGCGTTTGACTTGCGTGCCGGCAGCCATACCGCCAGCGTGGCGGGGTTTGGCTTCGACGCGATGGCCTGGGAAGTCTGGCCAGCCTTGTGTGCCGGGGCCACGCTGCACCTGCCGCCAGCTGACATCGGCAACGAACAGCTTGATGCGCTGCTCGACTGGTGGCTGGCTCAGCCGCTGCAGGTCGCGTTCCTGCCGACCCCGGTCGCGGAATACGCATTCAGCCGTGACCTGCGTCACCCGACGCTGCGCACGCTGCTGATTGGCGGCGACCGTTTGCGTCAGTTTCATCGCGATCCGGGCTTTGCCGTGATCAACAACTATGGCCCGACCGAAACCACCGTGGTCGCCACCTCAGGCCGTTTGTTGCCTGACGGTAGCCTGGACATCGGCAAACCGATCGCCAACACCTCGGTGTACCTGCTGGACAGCCAGCACAAGCTGGTCCCGTTCGGGGTGGCCGGCGAGCTGTACATCGGCGGCGAGAGTGTTGCGCGTGGCTACCTGAACCAGCCGCAACTGACCGCTGAGCGCTTTCTGCGCGATCCGTTCGCCGAGCAGCCGCAAGCGCGCATGTACCGTACGGGCGATCTGGCGCGCTGGAACGCCGATGGCACGCTTGAGTACCTGGGTCGTAACGACGATCAGGTGAAGATTCGTGGCGTACGCATCGAACTGGGCGAAATCGAAAGCCAGTTCAGCCAGCTTCCGGGCATTGAAGAAGCATTGGTGCTGGCGCGCGAAGATGAGCCAGGCCAGCCGCGTCTGGTGGGTTACTTCACCGAGCGGGCAGATGCAACGCCCACCGGTCTGGATGACCTGCGCACGGCGCTGGCCGCCCGATTGCCCGCCTACATGGTGCCCAGCGCACTGGTGCGGCTAGACAGCTGGCCGTTGACGGCCAACGGCAAGGTCGATCGCCGGGCCTTGCCGGTGCCTGACCGCAGCGCGCTGTCCAGCGGGGAATACCAGGCACCGCAAGGTGATCTGGAAAACGCATTGGCCGCCATCTGGAGCGAATTGCTGCAGGTCGAGCGGGTAGGGCGTCAGGACCGCTTTTTTGAACTGGGCGGCCATTCGCTGCTGGCCATGCGCATGGTGTCTCAGGTGCGCCAGCGTCTCTCGCTGGAACTGACACTGGGCGACCTGTTCGCCGACAGCGCGTTGAGCGCCGTGGCCCAGTGCCTGGCCGCCGCTGCGCGCAGCCAGTTGCCGGCCATCGACGTGCAGCCGCGCAATGGCCCGGTGCCGTTGTCTTCTGCGCAACAGCGCATCTGGTTCATGGCGCAGATGGAAGACGCCAACAGCGCCTACAACATTTCGTTGGGCCTTAAACTGACCGGCCCACTGGACAGCCGAGCCCTGAAGCGTGCACTGGAGCGCATCGTGGCCCGTCACGACAGCCTGCGCAGCCGCTTCAGCCAGGAAGACGATATCGCCTGGGTGCAGGCGGCGCCCGTCACTTCAGTGCCGGACATCTGCTGGCAGGATTTGCGCGGTCACGGCGCCGATGCCTTGCGCGCAGTAGCCCAGGAAGAAGCCGCGCAGCCCTTCGATCTGCGCCACGACCTGCCTGTTCGCGGTCGTTTGCTATGCCTGGCCGAAGAACGTCACGTACTGCTGCTGACCGTGCACCATATCGTTGCCGACGGCTGGTCGCTGGGTGTACTGACCCGTGAACTGACCGCGCTGTATCAGGCGTTCAGCCAAGGGCTGGCTGATCCGCTGCCCCCGCTGGCACTGCAATATGGCGATTACGCCGTGTGGCAACGCACCTGGCTGGACGCCGAACGCCTGAGCCATAAGGCCGATTACTGGCAGCAGGCGCTGACGGGTGCGCCGGTGTTGCTGACATTACCGACCGACCGACCGACCACGTCCTGCGCATCAGGACTACTCCGGGGCCAGCGTCGCGCTGACTCTGGATGCGCGCCTGAGCACTGACATCAGAACGTTCTGCCAAGCCCAGTCGGTGACACCGTTCATGCTGTTCATGGGCGCCTGGGCGGTATTGCTGGCGCGGTTATCCGGCCAGGAAGAGGTCGTTGTCGGCATGCCGGTGGCCAACCGCCGTCGTGCCGAAATCGAAGGCTTGATCGGCCTGTTCGTCAATACCCTGGCCGTGCGTGTCGACACCTCCGACGAGCCGGATGCCGTGACCCTACTCGCGCGCATCAAGGCCCGCGTGGTGGCGGCGCAAGACCATCAGGACCTGCCTTTCGAGCAAGTGGTGGAGCGCCTGCGGCCGCCGCGCAGCCTGGCGCACAGCCCGTTATTCCAGGCATCACTGACCTGGGACGGCAGTCAGGGGCTGGACCTGCAACTGGGCGATCTGCAACTGCAACCGCTGGAAGATCAGGCCGCTTTCGCAAAATTCGACCTGGCGCTGAGCGTCGGCGACAGCGCCGAACATTTCCGCTGCATCGTGGAATACGCCACCGCGTTGTTTGACCGCGGCACCGTCGAACGCTATCTGGGTTATCTGCAAGCGATACTGCGTGGCATGGTCGCTGACGGCCAGACGGTGGTGAACCACATTCCGCTGTTGTCGGAGGCCGAGCGTCGGCAGTTGACTGACGTTTTCAATGCACCCGACGTGGTTTACCCGCAAGGGCAGACCCTGCACAGCCAGTTTGAAGCGCAAGTGCAGCGCACGCCGGATGCGATTGCCGTGAGTTTTGCAGAACAATCGTGGAGCTATGCGACGCTCAACGCCCAGGCCAACAAAATCGCGCATCGCCTGATCGGCCTGGGCATCGGTGAGGACGACCGTGTCGCCATCTGCACGCATCGCGGCCTGGAAATGATCGCGGGGCTGCTGGGGATTCTCAAGGCCGGTGCCGCCTACGTGCCCCTGGACCCGGCTTACCCGCTGGAGCGCATTGCCTACACCCTCGGTGACAGCGCGCCGGTGGCGCTACTGAGCCAGCGTTCGGTGCAGGCCGCCTTGCCGGCGTCGCAAGTGCCGGTGATCAGCCTCGACGATGCCGGTTTGCAGGACGAATCCGAGCGTAATCCGTAGGTGCCGGTCAAGCCCACGAGCCTGGCGTATGTGATCTACACCTCCGGCTCCACCGGTAAGCCCAAGGGGGTGCTGATCGAACACCGCAACGTTGCGCGTCTGTTCTCGGCCACCGAAAACTGGTTCGGTTTCAACGAACAGGACGTCTGGTCGCTGTTCCACTCGTTCGCCTTCGACTTCTCGGTCTGGGAAATCTGGGGCGCGTTGCTGCACGGCGGACGTCTGTTGATCGTGCCGCAACTGGTCAGCCGCTCGCCTGAAGACTTCTACGCGCTGCTGTGCAGCGCCGGGGTGACGGTGCTCAACCAGACGCCGAGTGCGTTCCGCCAACTGATTGCGGCCCAAGGCGAAAACCCGCAGGCGCATTCGCTGCGCCAGGTGATTTTTTGGCGGTGAAGCGCTGGAAACCGCGATGCTCAAGCCGTGGTACGCCCGCAACGTGAACGCCGGTACCCAACTGGTGAACATGTACGGCATCACCGAAACCACCGTGCACGTGACCTATTACCCGGTGCAGCCCGAAGACGCCCAGCGTGTCGGCGCCAGCCCGATCGGCAAGCGCATTGCCGATTTGCAGCTGTATGTTCTCGATACCTGCGGCGAGCCGGTGCCGCTCGGTGTGGTCGGTGAGCTGTATGTCGGCGGCGCCGGCGTGGCACGCGGCTACCTGAACCGTGACGCACTGACGGCCGAACGTTTCCTCGACAACCCGTTCAGCCACGCCGCAGATGCGCGCATTTACCGGACCGGTGACCTGGCGCGCTGGATGGCCGACGGTAGCCTGGAATACCTGGGCCGCAACGACGAGCAAGTCAAGATTCGCGGCTTTCGTATCGAGCTGGGTGAGATCGCGTCTCGCTTGAATGATCATCCGCAGGTTCTCGACGCTGTGGTCGTGGCGCGCGAGGATGTGCCCGGAGACAAGCGACTGGTGGGCTACTACACCTGTGCTGAAGGCCAGACCGGACTGGATATCGAGCAGTTACGCACCTGGCTGTCGGGGTTGCTGCCTGATTACATGGTGCCTGCGGCCTTTGTACGGCTTGCCGGCCTACCGATGACGGCGAATGGCAAACTGGACCGCAAAAGCCTGCCAGCACCGGATCGCGACAGCCTCGCCAGCCGGGCCTATGAAGCGCCGCACGGCGCGGTCGAAATCGCTCTGGCCAGCCTCTGGGCGGAGCTGCTGCACGTGGAGCAGGTCGGTCGGCAGGATAATTTCTTTGAACTGGGCGGTCATTCGCTGCTCGCCGTGACCCTGATTGCGCGCATGCGCCGTCTGGACATGAGAGCGGACATTCGCGTTCTTTTCGTTCAGCCAACGCTGGCCGCGCTAGCTGAGGCGGTGGGTCGCGACAGCGAAATCCAGGTGCCGGCCAACCTGATCGACGCGCATTGCCAGCACATCACCCCCGAACTGCTGCCTTTGGTAGCGCTGGATCAGGCCGCCATCGACCGTATCGTTGCGCAGGTGCCGGGCGGGGCCGCCAATGTGCAGGATATCTATCCGCTGGGCCCCTTGCAGACCGGCATTCTTTATCACCACCTGACAGCCGGGGACCGCGATCCCTATCTGTTGCAACCGCAGTTCGCGTTCGCCGACGCGTCGCGTCTGGACGCTTTTTGCCAGGCCTTGCAGCGGGTGATCGAGCGCAACGACGTTCTGCGCACTGCGTTGTGCTGGGAAGGTCTGCAAGCGCCGGTTCAGGTGATCTGGCGGCAGGCCCCGCTGCGCCTTCAAGAGACGGCCTTGCCAGAGCTTTTCAATGCGCCGCGCATGGAACTGACTCAAGCGCCGCTGCTGCATCTGGTGTATGCCCATGACCCGGACAACCAGAGGATCACTGCGGTGCTGCGCTACCACCATGTGATCATGGACCACATCGCCCTTGACGTATTGAGCCACGAGTTACAGGCCATACTGCTGGGCAACGAAGCCGGACTCGCCGCCCCCGTGCCGTACCGCAACTACATCGCCCACGTCCTGCAAGGGCCTGGCGATGACGCCCATGAAGCGTTCTTCCGCGCGCAACTGGGCGATGTCGATGAGCCGACCTTGCCTTACGGTCTGGCAATGACCTCCGCCGAGCAGATTCCTGGCGAGGCCCGGCTCACACTGGACAGCGCCCTGTGCAGCCAGGTGCGCGATCAGGCCAGGCAGTTGAGTGTCAGCGCCGCCACCTTGATGCACCTGGCCTGGGCCCAGGTGCTGGGGCAGTTGTCCGGGCGCGACAGCGTGGTGTTCGGCACCGTGCTGCTTGGGCGTTTGCGCGGGGGTGAAGGCGGTGAGCGCGCTCTGGGTGTGTTTATCAATACCTTGCCGCTGCGCATGGACCTGGCCGGGCACAGCGCGCGCAGTGCGGTGCTCGACCTGCACGGGCGTCTGGTCGGCATGCTCGCCCACGAGCATGCTCAGCTGGCACTGGTTCAGCGCTGCAGCGCCTTGCCGGCTGGCGCGCCGTTGTTCAATACGCTGCTCAATTACCGTCACAGCGCGGCGTCGCAGGTCGATGACCCGGCGAGCAGCGCCGCATGGCAAGGCATTGAGGTCATCCACGCAGAAGAGCGCAGCAACTACCCGCTGACCGTGTGTATCGATGACTTCGGCGATGATTTCGGCCTGACGGTCCAGGCGGCACCGGGTATTGATCCGCAACGGATCTGCGCTTATCTGCAACAGGCCCTTGTGCATCTGGTGCAGGCACTGCAACAACCACCGAAAACCACGCTGATCGAATCGTCGGTGCTGCCGGAGGCTGAGCACGAGCAACTGCTGACCACGTTCAACGATACCCACCGTGAATACCCCCGCGAGCAGCCCGTGCACCGCCTGTTCGAGCGTCGCGCAGCACTTCATCCGCAGGCCATTGCGGCCGTGCATGGTCGTCGTTCGCTGACGTACGGCGAGTTGAACGAACGCGCCAACCACCTTGCGCATTACCTGCTGGGGCAGGGCGTACGGCCTGATGAGCATGTGGCGATTCTGCTGCCACGCTCGCTGGAACTGCTGATCAGCCAGTTGGCCATCGGCAAGTGCGCGGCAACCTATGTACCGCTGGATGTCAATGCGCCTGCCGAGCGGCAGCACTACATGCTCGACGACTGCCAGGCGAAATGCGTGTTGACGCAGAGCGCCATGTCTATTGCCACGTCGGTGCAGCGCATCGATCTGGACCAACTGCACCTGGACGATCAGCCCGCGCATGATCCGGGCTTGCCGCAAGGCGCGGACACAGCGGCTTACGTCATGTACACCTCGGGCTCCACCGGGGCACCAAAAGGTGTGCGCGTCGGCCATCGCGGCATCGTCCGGCTGGTGTTGAACAACGGCTATGCCGAGTTCAACGAACAGGACAGCATCGCGTTTGCGTCCAACCCGGCGTTCGATGCCAGCACCATGGAAGTCTGGGGTGCCTTGCTCAACGGCGGGCAGCTGTTTGTGATCGAACACACCACGCTGATCGACCCGGCGCGCTTCAGCGCAGCCTTGCGTCACGGCAACGTCAGCGTGCTGTTTCTCACCACGGCGCTGTTCAACCAGTACGTGCAAATGATTCCTGAGGCGCTCTGCGGCTTGCGAGTGCTGATTTCAGGTGGCGAACGCGCCGACCCGGCAAGCTTTCGGGCACTGCTGGCCCAGGCGCCGGGCCTGCATTTGTTGAACGGTTACGGCCCGACCGAGACCACCACCTTCGCGACTGCTTACGATGCTCGGTCGCTGGCAAGCAGCGCCGAATCAGTGCCTATCGGCCGCCCCATCGGCAACACTCGGGTTTACGTGCTGAACGCTCAGCAACGCCTGGCGCCGCTGGGTGTGATCGGCGAGCTGTACATCGGTGGCGACGGCGTTGCCTTGGGGTATCTGAACCGCCCGGAGCTGACCGCCGAGAAATTTATTGCCGACCCGCTCAGCGATCAGCCCGGTGCCATGATGTACCGCACGGGCGATCTGGGCCGCTGGCTGGACGACGGGCAACTGGAATGCCTGGGGCGCAACGATGACCAGGTCAAGATCCGTGGTTTCCGTATCGAACTGGGCGAGATCGTCAATTGCCTGCACCAATTGCCGGGGATCAGGGAAGCGGTGGTGCTGGCCCGCGAAGACGAGCCGGGCAATGTGCGCCTGGTCGCCTATTTCACCAGCCAACAGGACGTCGAAGCGCCCGCGCCGGAACAGATGCGTGCGCACATGCAGGCCAACCTGCCGGATTATATGGTCCCGGTGGCCTTCATCGAGCTGACCGCGCTGCCGTTGACCGCCAATGGCAAGCTGGACCGCCGTGCATTGCCTGAACCGGATCACTCCTCGCTGCTGGGGCTTGCCTACGAACCACCGCAGGGTGACATTGAAATCGCCCTGGCGCAAATCTGGGCCGAAGTGTTGCAGGTAGAGCGGGTCGGCCGCCACGATCACTTTTTCGACATGGGCGGGCATTCCCTGCTGGCCATGCGCATGGTTTCTCAGGTTCGCCAGCAACTGGGCATGGAATTGCCACTGGGCGAACTCTTTGCGCTGGGTGAACTGGCAGCCGTTGCTGCCGCGCTGGCCGGTGCCGGACGCAGCGAGCTGTCGCTGATCCTGCCAGCGCCGCGTGACCAGTCGTTGCCGCTGTCGTTTGCCCAACAACGCCTGTGGTTCCTGGCCCAGCTTGAAGGCGGCAGCGAGGCGTACAACATCTCGCTGGCCCTGAGCCTGCGCGGCGATCTGGATGTGAACGCGCTGACCGCCGCGCTGGCGCGGATCGTCGAGCGCCACGAAACCCTGCGCGCCGCTTTATTGCCTGTGAAGAGGGCGCTGAGGTGGTTTTTGCCGAGTTGCCTGGCAGCTCGCTGCTGCACGTCGAAGACCTGCGCCTGTGCCCGGAAACGCTGGCCGAACGCGTAGTGAGCGAGGCCGCAGCACCGTTTGACCTGACGCGCGGACCGCTGATACGTGGCAGCCTGTTACAGCTGGAGGACGAACGTCACGTGTTGCTGCTGACTGTGCACCACATCGTCGCCGACGGCTGGTCGATGGGCGTGCTGACCCGCGAACTGCTGGCGCTGTACCCGGCCTTGCGTCACGGCAAGTCCGATCCGTTGCCCGCGCTGGCCATTCAGTACGCAGACTATGCGGTCTGGCAGCAAAGCTGGATGAGCGGCGAGCGCCTGCAACACCAGGCCGCCTACTGGCGCCAGACGCTGGACGGCGCGCCAACGCTGCTAACCCTGCCAACCGACCGGCCACGCCCGGCGCAGCAGGACTTTGCCGGTGCCAGCCTGGCGGTCCGACTTGATGGCCAACTGACCGCAGGTTTGCGTGCCCTGGCGCAGCGCCAGGGCGTGACGCTGTACATGACCTTGATGACTGCCTGGGGAGCGCTGCTGGCGCGTCTTTCCGGTCAGGCCGAGGTGGTTATCGGCAGCCCGATTGCAGGGCGTGGTCGTGCTGAACTGGAAGGGCTGATCGGGCTTTTCGTCAATACCCTGGCGGTGCGCATCAACACTTCGTCGGCCGCGACCGGTGAAGCCTTGCTGGCCCAGGTCAGAACCCGGGTGCTGGAAGCTCAGGATCACCAGGACCTGCCGTTCGAGCAGGTGGTGGAAATCGTTCGCCCGGCACGCAGCCTGGCGCACGCGCCGCTGTTCCAGACCACGCTCAATTGGCTGGCCGGGGACAGTTCACTGCCGCAGATGGATGGGCTGTCGCTGGCCTTGGTCGAGCAGAGCGCTCAGACCGCCAGATTCGACCTGTCGCTGAACCTGGGCGAGCACGGCGATGCGCTGGTCGGCACGCTGGATTACGCAACAGCATTGTTCGATGACACCACCGTGCAGCGCTACTGCGGTTATTTCGAGCAATTGCTGCAGGCACTGGTGAATGATCAGCAGACGGCGCTCGCACAGGTTCCGCTGGTGGGCAGGCAGGAGCGCCAGTACCTGCTTGAGACGCTTAACCCCACCGGCCTTGGCTTTGCGCAAAACCAGACCGTGCATGGCTTGATAGAGGCTCAGGCAGCCCGTTTGCCTGCGGCCATTGCGGCGCAGGTCGGCGAGCAATCGCTGAGTTATGCCGAGCTGAACCGCCAGGCCAACAGCCTTGCTCATTATCTGATCAGCCTGGGCGTACGCCCGGATGAGCGTGTTGCCGTGGTGGCGCGTCGCGGGCTGGACACACTGGTGGGCTTGCTGGCCGTGCTCAAGGCCGGGGCCTGCTATGTGCCGGTGGATCCGGCGCATCCGGGTGAACGTATTGCCTACCTGCTGAGCGACAGCGCGCCGGTTGCGGTGCTGGCGCAACACACCTTCATCGAGCGCCTGCCCGCGCTGGGCGTGCCGGTGATCGCGCTGGATCGGCCGCAGTGGCCCGAGCAGCCGCACAACCCTGTCGTGGCAGGGCTGACCGCCACGGATCTGGCCTATGTGATCTACACCTCGGGTTCCACCGGGCAACCGAAAGGCGTGATGGTCGAACATCGCACCCTGGAAAACCTGGTGCATTGGCATTGCCAGGCATTCGACCTGCAGGCAGGCAGCCACACCGCCAGCGTTGCCGGCTTTGGGTTTGACGCGATGGCCTGGGAGGTCTGGCCGGCGCTGTGCGCCGGGGCGACGCTGCACGTGCCACCGGCAGAGATTGGCAACGAACAACTCGACGCGCTGCTCGACTGGTGGCTGGCGCAACCGCTGCAGGTCGCATTCCTGCCGACCCCGGTCGCCGAATATGCGTTCAGCCGCGAGTTGCGTCATCCGACCCTGCGCACGCTGCTGATCGGCGGCGACCGGCTGCGGCAGTTTCATCGCGAGCCGGGCTTTGCCGTGATCAATAACTATGGCCCGACCGAGGCCACGGTGGTCGCCACCTCGGGACGCTTGCTGCCCGATGGCAGCCTCGACATCGGCAAGCCGATCGCCAATACCCGTGTGTATTTGCTGGACGATCAGCAGCAACTGGTGCCGCTGGGCGTCGCCGGTGAGTTGTACATCGGTGGCGAAGGCGTGGCACGCGGTTACCTGAACCAGCCGCAATTGACTGCCGAGCGCTTCCTGCTCGATCCTTTTGCCGGGCAACCGCATGCGCGCATGTACCGTACTGGCGATCTGGCGCGCTGGAACGCCGATGGCACGCTGGATTATCTGGGTCGTAACGACGATCAGGTGAAGATTCGCGGTGTGCGCATCGAACTGGGCGAAATCGAGGCGCAACTGACGCAATTGCCGGGCATTGAAGAAGCGCTGGTCATGGCCCGCGAAGACGAACCGGGCCAGTCGCGTCTGGTGGCGTACTTCATCGAACGTGCCGATAGCGCCACGATGGCAGCGGCGCAACTGCGCAGCGACATGCTCGCCCGTCTGCCGGGGTACATGGTGCCCAACGCCTTTGTGCGCCTGGATGCCTGGCCATTGACCGCCAATGGCAAAGTGGACCGCCGCGCCTTGCCGGTGCCGGATCGCGAGGCCTTGCCGGGACGCAACTATGAACCGCCGCAAGGCGAACTGGAAACCGCGCTGGCCGAGATCTGGAGCGACCTGCTGCAGGTCGAACAGGTGGGACGGCACGACCACTTCTTTGAACTGGGCGGGCATTCGCTGCTGGCCGTCACCCTGATTGCGCGCATGCGTCGCCGGGGCATGGACGCCGATGTGCGCGTGCTGTTCGCTCAGCCGACGCTCGCCGCCCTGGCCAGCGCGGTTGGCAGCGGCAGCCAGGTGAAGATTCCGGCCAACCTGATTGGCGCGGATTGCACCTCGATCACGCCGGACCTGTTGCCGCTGGTCAAGCTGGATCAGGCGGGCATTGATCGCGTGGTTGCCAGCGTGACAGGCGGCGCAGCCAATATTCAGGACATCTACCCGCTGGGGCCGTTGCAGGCCGGTATTTTCTATCATTACCTGTCGGCCGGCGACGATGACCCCTATCGCCTGCAAGCGCGCTTTGCATTTGCTGACCGTTCGCGGCTGGACGCCTTCTGCCAGGCGCTGCAACAGGTCATCGCCCGTAACGATGTGCTGCGTACTTCGCTGTATTGGGAAGGGCTCGAAACGCCCGTGCAAGTGGTGTGGCGCCATGCCCTGTTGCCGGTCATCGAGTTGCCGCTGCCCGCGCTGCACGCCCCGGAACCGCTGAACCTGCTAGGCGCGCCGTTGCTGCGTCTGGTGCATGCCGAGGACCCGGACAACCAGCGCATTGTCGCCGTGCTTCTGTTCCATCACCTGATCATGGACCACGTCGCGCTCGACCTGTTGAGCCATGAGTTGCAGGCCGTGCTGCTCGATCAGCAGGCGCAACTGCCGGCGCCGGTGCCGTACCGCAATTACATCGCACATACCTTGCTGGGGCCGGGTCACGACGCTCATGAAACGTTCTTCCGCGAGCAACTGGGCGACCTTGACGAGCCAACCCTGCCTTATGCTCAGGCCACCTTGCCAGGGCCTGAGGTGCCTGGCGAAGCCCGGTTGCGTCTGGATGCAGCGCTGAGCCAGCGTATCCGCGATCAGGTGCGGCAACTGGGCGTCAGCGCGGCGAGCCTGATGCACCTGGCCTGGGCTCAGGTGCTGGGCCGCTTGTCCGGTCGCGACACAGTGGTGTTCGGCACCGTGCTGATCGGTCGGCTGGGTGGTGCTGAAGGTGCAGAGCGCACGCTGGGGGTGTTCATCAACACCTTGCCGCTGCGTATCGACCTTGCCGAGCAGACCGCCCGCGACGCCGTGCTACAGACCCATCGGCGTCTGACCGGCTTGCTCGCTCACGAACACGCTTCGCTGGCCCTTGCCCAGCGTTGCAGCGCGCTGCCTGCGGGCGCGCCGTTGTTCAGTGCGCTGTTGAATTATCGCCACAGTGCAGCGCCCGGCAGTCATGACGAGGCCGCGAGCACGGCCTGGCAGGGCATCGAACTGTTGCAGACGGCCGAACGCAGCAGCTATCCGTTGACGCTCAGCGTCGATGATCTGGGCGAGGTGTTCGACCTGACCGCGCTGACCTCGGCGGGCATCGATGCGCGGCGGGTCTGCGCCTATCTGGCCTGCGCTGTGGAAAGCCTGCTGGTTGCGCTGGAGCACGCGCCACTGACGCCGCTTCAGACCCTGAGCACGCTGCCGGTCACCGAGCGCAGCGAGCTGCTGCAAGGCTTCAATGCCGAGCCGACCACGCCTGAAAGCGCGCTGACCATCCATCAGCGCATCGAGCAGCATCAGCCTAATGCCGTGGCTGCACAGGTGGGCGATCAGCGCCTGACTTACGACGAGCTGAACCATCGCGCCAATGCGCTGGCCCATCACCTGATCGGGCTTGGTGTGCGCCCGGACGACCGGGTGGCGGTGCTGGCGCGGCGCGGGCTGGAAACACTGTGCGCAATGCTCGCGGTATTGAAAGCCGGAGCCAGCTACGTGCCGGTCGATCCGGCGCACCCGGACGAGCGTATAGGCTACCTGCTGGAAGACAGCGCGCCGGTGGTGGTGCTGGCCCAATTCGACCTTTTGGCGCGGGTGCCTGATCTGCATGTGCCGCTGGTTGCGCTTGATCGCCCGGACTGGCTGCAACGTGATGAAACGCCGCATGTGCCGGGGCTGACCGCTGAAAATCTGGCCTACGTGATCTACACCTCAGGTTCTACCGGGCAGCCGAAGGGCGTGATGGTCGAGCACCGCACGCTCAACAATCTGGTGGACTGGCACTGTCAGGCCTTCGATCTGCGCGCTGGCAGCCACACAGCCAGTGTGGCCGGCTTCGGCTTTGATGCGATGGCCTGGGAGGTCTGGCCTGCACTGTGTGCCGGGGCCGTGCTGCACCTGCCGCCTGCCGATATCGGCAACGAACAGCTCGACCTGCTGCTCGACTGGTGGCTGGCGCAACCGCTGCACGTAGCTTTTTTGCCCACGCCGGTGGCTGAATACGCGTTCAGCCGCGAGCTGCGCCACCCGACCCTGCACACCCTGCTGATCGGCGGCGACCGCCTGCGTCATTTCAACCAGGATCCGGGCTTTGCGGTGGTCAACAATTACGGACCGACGGAAACCACGGTAGTGGCCAGTTCCGGCCTCATGCTGCCGCAAGGGGTGCTGCATATCGGCAAACCGGTTGCCCATGCGCGGCTTTACGTGCTGGACGCGCATAGTCAGCCGGTGCCGCTTGGCGTGCCGGGCGAGTTGTACATCGGCGGCACCGGCGTGGCACGCGGCTACCTGAACCGCCCGGACCTGACCGCCGAGCGCTTCCTCGATGATCCGTTCAGCAACGTGGCGGCCGCCAGGATGTACCGCACCGGCGACCTGGTGCGCTGGCTGGCTGACGGCACGCTTGAGTACCTGGGGCGTAACGATGATCAGGTGAAAATCCGTGGCGTGCGCGTCGAACTGGGTGAAATTGAGCAGCAGCTTGCCCAATGCCCGGGCGTTGCCGAAGCCGTCGTCACCACTCAGCGTCTGGAAGACGGCACCTTGCGGCTGGTGGCGTATTTCACCCGACGCGATGCGTCTCTAGACAGCGCCACATTGCGCGCGCAGTTGCTGGGGCGATTGCCGGAATACATGGTGCCTGCGACCTATGTCGGCCTGGATGCATTGCCGTTGACCCAGAACGGCAAGGTCGACCGCAAGGCCTTGCCGGCACCGGACATGGACGCGCTGGCGACGGCCATCTATCAAGCGCCGTCCAGCGTGCTGGAAGAGCGCCTGGCGCAGCTGTGGACCGAGGTTCTGGAAGTCGGGCGAATCGGCCGACACGACAGCTTCTTTGAGCTGGGCGGGCATTCGCTGTCGGCGATCCGTCTGGTCAGCCTGCTGCAGAAGGCCGGGTTGCCGCTGACCCTGGCTGAATTGTTCCAGCACCCGAGCATTACTGCGCTGGCCGGGTTGCTCGACCAGCGTCCGCTGCCCACCACCGACGCCCAGGAAGTGATCACCGTGCGGGCGGGCGGCAGCGAGCCACCGTTGTTCCTGATTCACGACTTCACCGGGCTGGATGCGTATTTCCCGGTGCTCGGGCAGCATCTGAATGGCGATTTTCCGATCTACGGCCTGCCGGGCATCGGGCTGGGCCAGCAGCAGTTGCGGACCCTTGAGTGCCTGGCAGCGCGGCTGGTCGAGCGCATTCGGCAGGTCCAGCCACGCGGCCATTACCGGCTGGCGGGTTGGTCATTCGGCGGGGTGCTGGCTTATGAAGTGGCCACGCAATTGCTCGGTATGGACGAGGCCGTTACGTTCCTCGGCCTGATCGACAGCTATGTGCCGCGCCTCACCGATCAGGGCAAGGCGCGCTGGCAGGGGCCGGACCTGCTGGAGCGGCAATTGCTGTCGCACTGCATCGCGCATTGGCAGGCACAGGACGAAACGGGCTCGACCGCGCTGGCGCGTTTGAACTCACTGGGCGAGCAGGCGGCGTTGCCAGACTTCGACACCTTGCTGCAACTGTGTCGCGACGAGCAGCTGTTGTATGAGGAACTGGCTCAGGCGGACGACCGGCAATTGCGCCACTATCTGGAGCGCGAAGTGGCGCACGGTCATGCATTGGCCCATTACCAGGTGGAGCCGCTCAGCCTGCCTATTCACCTGTTCTGCGCCGATCAACGGCCAACGGCACCGCCGGGCACCAGCCCGACGCTGGGTTGGGCAGAGATATTGCCCAAAGGCGCGCTGCAGTGCGTCAGCGTGCCGGGCGATCACATGAGCATGATGCAGGCTCCCCACATAAACACCCTCGGCCAGCGCATTGGTCAGGCGTTGCAAGACGCGCCTGCCACGGCGCATTCGGCACCGGCTTATCAGTCGCTGCTGGCCATCCAGAGCGGGCGCGATGGGCATGCGCCGTTGTTCTGCGTACCGGGTGCTGGTGACAGTGTCACCAGTTTCATCGGCCTGGCCGAGGCGCTGGGGCCGGACTGGCCGATCTATGGCCTGCAACCACGCGGGCTGGACGGCCGCAGCGTGCCGCACAGCCGGGTGGAAGCCGCAGCGCAGAGCCATGTGCTGGCGATTGAGGCGATGTACCCGCAAGGGCCATTGCATCTGGTCGGGCACTCCTTTGGCGGCTGGGCGGCACACGCCATGGCGGTCAAGCTTCAGGCACGTGGCCGCGACGTCGCGTCACTGACCCTGATTGACAGCGAAGCGCCCGGCGGTGATGGCTTGAGCAGCAAGCCTTACACCGCAACGGCAGCGCTGGAGCGGCTGATCGAGGCGTTGCAGCTGTCCAGTGGCAAAAGCCTGGAACTCGACCCGCTGGCGTTTGCCGATTGCGATGGCAACACCCAACTGCATCTGCTCCAGAGCGCCATGGTGCGCGTCGGTCTGTTGCCGCAACGCCTTGCACCGCAGGCGCTGCAAGGCATCGTTCGCACGTTTGCCAGTGCAGTGCGCACTGTCTATCGGCCAGATCCGGGAAGCTACAACGGCAGGGCGAGTCTGGTGCTGGTGGATGATCCGCAGCTGGATGCACTGGACAACCAGCTTGAACAGGCTTCGTCTGCGGCAGGTTGGCAGCAGTTGTTGCCGCAGCTTGCGCTGTGGCAGGGGCCAGGTAATCACTTCAGCGTGCTCAAGGCTCCGGACGTCTACAGCCTGGCGGCATGGTGGTACGACGGGCTGACGATCGGTGTGGAGGAAACCCAATGAAACGGCCCGGATTGCGCAAGGCAGGTTGGGGTGGCGCGCTGGTGGCGGTGGCCTGCGCGGTGTTTTACGCCGTCGAAGCGCCGGCCAGAGCACCGGTCTACATCACCGCTCAGGTGGAACGAAGCGACATCGAAAATGCCGTGCTGGCCACCGGGGTGCTGGAGGGCATCAAACAGGTGGACGTCGGCGCTCAGGTGTCGGGGCAGTTGAAGTCGCTCAAGGTCAAGCTGGGCGACAAGGTCACCAAGGGCCAGTGGCTGGCCGAGATCGACCCGCTGGTGCTGCGCAACACCCTGCGCCAGGCCGAGGTGGACGAGGAAAAGCTGCAGGCCGACCGGCATTCGGCAAAAGCTCAGATGAAACAGGCCGAGCGGCTCTATAAACGCTACAAGGATTTACAGACCGATCAGTCGGTATCCCGGCAGGACTTTGAAAATGCCGAATCCGACTACGAGATGCAGCAGGCCAACGTGCGCGCACTGGACGCCCAGATAAAGAGCGCACAAGTGCAGATCGACACGGCGAAGGTCAACCTGGGCTACACGCGAATCATCGCGCCAATCGACGGCGATGTGGTCGGTGTCGTGACTCAGGAAGGCCAGACCGTTATCGCCCAGCAACTGGCGCCGATCCTGCTGAAACTGGCTGATCTGGACACCATGACCATCAAGGCTCAGGTATCGGAAGCCGACGTCATTCACATCGGCGCTGGCCAGGAGGTCTATTTCACGATTCTCGGCGAAGAAAAGCGCTATTACGCCAAACTGCGCGGCACCGAGCCCGCGCCGCAGGATTATCTGGAAACCGAGAGCAGCGGGGGTTCTTCCCGGCAGAACTCGGCGGTGTTCTACAACGCGCTGTTTGAAGTGCCCAACCTTGATCATCGCCTGCGCATTGCCATGACGGCCCAGGTGCGCATCGTGCTGGGCACCGCCAAAGGTGCCTTGAGTGTGCCGGTGGCCGCACTCGGGCCGCGTAATACCGACGGTTCTTACGCCGTACGGGTACTGGATAACAAGGGTTTCGCCGAGCAACGAAACGTGCAGACCGGCATCAACAACAACGTTCAGGTCGAAATAACGGGCGGGCTTGCCGAGGGCGAGAGAGTGGTGATCGGTGATCCGGCGTCGGTTGCGGCGGGGGCCTGAGCATGAACCAGAAAGTAGACATCGAAGCGCTCCACGAAACGTCGATCAACGGCGACCAACCGCTGCTGCACCTGCAACAGGTCAGCCGCAGCTTCATGGCAGGCGACCGCGAATTTCAGGTCCTCAAAGACATCGACCTGGCCATTCACACCGGCGAACTGGTGGCGATCATCGGTGCCTCCGGCTCGGGCAAATCAACCCTGATGAACATTCTCGATTGCCTGGACCATGCCAGTGCCGGCAGCTATCAGGTCAACGGGCAGGAAACCCGCGAGCTGGATGACGATGCGTTGGCAGCGCTGCGCCGCGATCACTTTGGCTTCATTTTCCAGCGCTACCATTTGCTGCCGCACCTGGATGCGGTCCGCAATGTGGAAATTCCGGCCATTTACGCCGGCACTGCGCAGGTCCAACGCCATGAGCGTGCGCAGGCATTGCTCACGCGCCTGGGGCTGGGCGGACATTTGCAGCATCGGCCCAGCCAGATGTCCGGCGGTCAGCAGCAACGCGTGAGTATCGCCAGGGCGTTGATGAATGGCGGTCAGGTGATACTGGCCGACGAGCCAACCGGCGCGCTGGACACCGCCAGCGGCAAGGAAGTCATGCGCACGCTGCTGGAGCTGCATGCCGCAGGCCACACCGTGATTCTGGTGACGCATGACCCCAAGGTGGCTGCCAACGCCGAGCGGATTATCGAAGTCAGCGACGGCGAAATCATCAGTGACCGACGCACGACGCAGGCAACGCAGCCCGTGCCTGAAGCGCAGACAGCCAAGCAGCCAGGCTTGGCGCCCCGGCGTCTGATAGCCAGCCTGGGGCTGTTCCGTGAAGCCTTCAACATGGCCTGGATCGCGCTGATTTCGCACCGCATGCGCACCTTGCTGACCATGCTCGGCATCATCATCGGTATCACCTCGGTGGTCTCGATTTCAGCCATCGGCGAAGGCGCCAAGCGCTACGTGCTCAAGGACATCCAGTCGATTGGCAGCAACACTATCGACATCTATGCCGGTGCCAACTTTGGTGACAGCCGGGCCAAATCCATCGAAACGCTACTCCCCACAGACGTTGCCGCGCTCAATCAGCTGTATTACATCGACAGCGCCACGCCCGTGGTCGGTCGCAGCATGCTGGTGCGCTATCGCAACGTCGATGTGGATGCACAGCTCAATGGCGTCAGCAGTCGCTATTTTCAGGTGCGCAACATCCAGCTGGCAGCCGGCATCACGTTCAGTGATCAGGATGCCCGGCGCCAGGCTCAGGTGGTGGTGCTCGACCACAACACCGCTCAACGCCTGTTCGGGCCGGGCGTCAACCCGCTGGGGCAAGTGATTCTGGTCGGTAAACTGCCGTGCACGGTGATCGGCGTCACCAGCGACCACAAAAACCTGTTCATCGCGGGCAACACGCTCAACCTGTGGATGCCTTATGAAACGGCGGCGGGGCGGGTGTTGGGGCAGCGGCATCTGGACAGTATCAGCGTACGGGTCAAGGACGGCATGCCGAGCAAAGCGGTGGAAGAGCAGATCAAGGCACTGATGCTGCAACGTCACGGCACCAAGGACTTCTTCACCAACAACCTCGACAGCGTCATGCAGACCGTGCAGAAAACCAGCCGCTCGCTGACCCTGTTGTTGTCGCTGATTGCGGTGATTTCCCTGGTGGTGGGCGGGATCGGCGTGATGAACATCATGCTGGTGTCGGTGACCGAGCGCACTCGCGAAATCGGCATCCGCATGGCCGTCGGCGCGCGGCAGTCGGACATTCGCCAGCAGTTTCTGGTCGAGGCGGTCATAGTCTGCCTGATGGGCGGGGTGATCGGTATCGGCCTGTCCTACGCCATCGGCTACCTGTTTACCCTGTTCGTTCAGCAGTGGGAGATGGTCTTTTCACTGGCCTCGGTGGTGACCGCATTCGCCTGTTCGACCCTGATCGGCGTGCTGTTCGGCTTTGTGCCTGCGCGCAATGCCGCCCGTCTGGACCCTATCGAAGCGCTGGCGCGGGACTGATGCCGTCAGCAAGGCGAATAATTGCGCTCGGACGACGCATACATCCAGCGCATCAGCGAGTGCCGACCGCTGATGCCCAGTTTGATCGCGGCACGGCGTTGGTAACTGCCGACGGTATTGACCTTCAGCGCCAGACGCTCGGCCTGTTCGATAGCGGTGTGGCCTGCGAGCAGGCCGAGGCAAACCTGCGTCTCGCGTTCGGAAAGGGTCAGCCCGGTCTCACGCAGACGCTCATGGAAACGCTCTTCGAAACTCTCCGTCCTGGCGGACTCGGTACCGGGCATCGCAAGTTGCAAAGCATTCACGTGTTTTTCGAGTATCGAGAACAGAGCGGAGAAAGATCATTCAGCTGGCGGCGCTCTTCTTCAGAAAACTCATGGGCAGGAAGCGCCCGGAAGACCGATATTTTGCAACTAAAGTTTTCAGAAGCCTGCGCAGGGTAAAGATGAATTGAATCATTGAGCAGCAACGTGCCGCGTGCGGACGTCACCGTCTCGTTGAACACCGTCGGCGCCGAGGCGGGCGGGGTCTGCCAGGCCTGCGGCAGCGAGGACAGGTGCGTGGCATCCACGGCAAGCTGACTCAAGATCAACTTGTGGAACATGCTGGAAAAATGGCCGCTGCCAATGCTGGCGATGGCCCTGCCAATCTGCGGGAGTAGTGAATTGGGCATAAAGGCATCCGTGATTTCAGAACTGCTGACAAGAGTTTGGACGCCGAAATGGCGGAGTAGTCACATGAACTTTTTCAAGCGGGCTTTCGCAGATCGGACGTGGCGTTAGATGCCATCTAGATGATCTCTTAGAGCGCGACTAGTTTCAATTACAGCAAAGGGTACAGGCCTGATGTTACCTAAATACTTCATCATCACAAGGGGTGATTGTTGTTGATCGGGGAGGGCGGGCGCGGTGGGCTTGAATCGGCGGCGCAAGTGCATGCGTTTTTTGTGGCCGGCCGGTAGGGCATACTCGGCAGGCGCGTGATGCCCTGCATCGCAGGACATGGCCACACGCACGCCAATGTTCTTTTCCCTACAGGATGTCCGCACATGCTTTGTTCCACCATTCTGAACGGTCAGCATTTGCCGACAGAACAGTCAGACGTGGTTGTACCTTGGTGGAGTTTTACCAAATCGGTGCTTGCTACTGCGGCACTGTCCCTTGTTCGTGATGGTTTGATACAGCTGGACGACCCTGTAAAGGAAGGCCCGTTTACCCTTCGCCAACTGCTCAAACACCAGGCGGGACTGGCGGACTACTCAGAGCTGCCGGAATATCACGCGGCCGTTGCTGAAGGCCACATTCCGTGGCCAGCAGCCGAAATGATGCAGCGTCTTGACGCCACGCGATTGCGCTACGCGCCAGGAACTGCCTGGCGATACTCGAATGTGGGCTACTTGCTGGTCGCCAGGCTGATTGAACGGGTTACCGGTTTGAGCCTGGAGGACGCCGTGGCCCGCCGCGTACTTTTGCCCGTCGGTGTCACACAGGTCCGATTCGCCAAGACACGGGAAGACCTTGCTGAGGTGTATCCGGCAAATCTCTCTTCGTACCACCCTGGCTGGGTCTACCATGGCTTGCTGGTCGGCCCACTTTCAGAGTCGAGCATGTTGCTGGATCGCTTGTTGGCCGGCCAGCTTCTCCCTTCCTCTTTGCTGCAAGAAATGCAGGATGCAATAGTGCTCGGCGGCCCAATACCGGGAAGGCCGTGGGCCACTCCGGGCTATGGACTTGGCCTGATGATCGGTGGCACAAACGGCGGGCTTTCACTTACTGGGCATACAGGCACAGGGCCGGGTGGCGTAATCGCGGTGTTCCATTGCTCAAGTGGCCACAACGTGGCGACCTGTTCGGTGTTCGATGAACACGGTGATGAGGGGCAGGTCGAGGCGAAGGTTCTGGAGCAGCTTTTGATCGCTGTCGGTGCGCAGCGGCAGATTGGCGACGCTCGATAAGGTCGCAGGGCTACCCGGCGAGTTCGACGTAACTCGACTCCCCACCGCCATCCGCACCCGATAACCAACCCCATACGAAGTTCAAGGTGGTACGTCCTGCCTGATTAACGCCTACGGTGCCCCTAGACCACCCGGCGAGAATCTCGCCGTCGGTAGTCAGGCAGTGATAAAGAAGCTCAAGGGTATCGGGACCTGTCACACGTCCGATTTGATGACCCATGCGAATCCGGCCACCTTGATAAGTACCCGAAATGGCGTCCTCTTCGACAACGTAGTGAAAGACCGTTCCTGCTCCGGATAGCCCGTGGGCGTTACCCGCTACCGTGAATCGGCGGTTGTTCAAACGCTCAGTGATGGGTGATGTGGGCATATTCATACATGTCGCGTCCTGCGATTTTCGATGAGGGGGAGGTTAGCCATTCGCTGCAGGGCTGGCAATGGCGGTGTGCACGCCGGTGATGCACGTTGATGGCGGCCAACCGCGCAATCAGGCAGCAGGCAAATCGCCAAGCCGTTGAGCAAAATTCAGCTCAAACTCACCCACCTTTCCCAGCCCGGCGTCGAGCATTTTTGTGAAGGCATTCTGGGCTTCAGGCCATAGGTCTACACCCTGGAGAATGTGGTTCGACATCCACAGGTCAGCTTCGGTGGGCAGCCCTGCGCGAGCGTTTACCATTTTCTTGCCGGTCTTCAAGGCACGCTTTTCAAAACGCCCTATACGGTGTGCCAGCGAATCGACGAAAGCATCAAGCTCTGCATCTGGAAGCGCGCGGTTCACGAAGCCATATCGCTCGCCAATGTCGGCGTCGAAATCGTCAGCACTGCAAACGATCTCCAATGCCCGTGAGCGTCCGACCAGAGCGCAGAGCCATTCGACACCGCCGCCGCCAGGGATCGACGAGCCGCCAACTTCAATCAGTGCGAACCTGGCGTGCTCTCTGGATGCGAAGCGCATATCGCACGCCAAGGCAAACTCAAAGCCTTGCGCGCGCGCTCGGCCACGGACCTTTGCAATGCTGATGACGGAAGACTGCGCAAGGCGTGTGACCCATGTCGGCCAGTTACCAAAGAAGGGCATCGCACCTGGTTGATCAGGAACGTCAAGACGGTTCTCGACATCGTGGTGATTCATGAAAAAATCCGCATCGCCGCTCTCGAACACGATGACTTTGAGATGCTCATCGTTCTCGATGGTGTCCATGAGAACGTTCAGTTCAGCGAACATCGTTGGGTCAAACAGGTTAAGCGGCGGGTTGTTGATGATGACGCGCCAGTAGGCTTGGGATTGAGCAACAATGGTCAAGCGGTTAGAAGTGTTCATCTCAGTTCTCGGTGTTCGCGACCTTGTGCAGGATCGCCGGTCTTCAAGTGTCGTTGTGCTGATCATGGTAATCCGTTGACCTGCCTGAATTAAGCCAGGTAACGTGCACAACACTAATGACAGATCGGTCATTAATACGGGAGTGGTTGTGGAGACGTTGAGTGGTCTGGAAATATTCGTCGAAACGGCGCAAAGCCAGAGTTTCGTTGCCACAGGCCGGAAGATGGGGATATCGGCGTCTGCTGTCAGCAAGAGTATTTCCAGGCTTGAAGTGCGGGTTGGCGTCCGGCTATTCCAGCGAAGTACGCGCACGGTCAGGCTAACGTCCGAGGGCGAGGTATTTCTGGAAAGATGCAGGCGAATTCTGAGCGAGATTCAAGCGGCTCAGGACGATTTGTCAGCGATGACCGCCTCGCCTCGAGGACGACTGAAGGTGGGGCTGGCGTTGGCGGCGGGGCTGCCCCTGCCTGTCATTTCGGGTTTCATGGAACGTTACCCCGACATTGAACTGGACCTCGATTTCACTGATCGATTGGTGGACGTGATAGACGAAGGGTTCGATGTGGTTATTCGAGGCAGTGACCTCCAGGACTCACGTCTCATGTCCCGACCGCTTGGGCCTTACCGATCATGCCTGGTCGCTTCGCCCGCCTATCTGGAAAAGCGCGGTACACCCGTCAAGCCAGCCGATCTACTGAACCATTCCTGCCTCCATTACCGGTGGCAGAACTCTGGCAAGCTGTATCAGTGGCCTTTCAAGAAATCAATGTTGCTCCAGCCCGGCACCTCTCTCCCTGTGACGATGGTCTGTAGCAATGTGGAAGCGTTGATTTACCTTGCGCAGGCGGGCAGAGGAATCACTTGTGTTCCAGATTTCGCTGTTGAAGAGCATGTGGCGGACGGTCGATTGGAAAAGGTTCTCAGCAACTGTCTTATGGGCAGTAGTACTTTTCATGTCGTTTGGCCCAGCAGTAGGCAAATGGCGCCCAAGGTACGTGCGTTTGTCGACTTCGCCGTGGAGAATTTTTCCAGAGGCCTGGTCAGCCCCGACGCGACATCGGCCGTTATGTCGGGGGATCGAACACTCAGACGATAAGCGCGATCTTACCCTGTTTGGCAATGTGTAATGCCAAGTGCCCAGCGCCACCTCCAGCGCCATTGATCAACACCGTTTCGCCCTTCAGAAGGAGGGGGGCACGTCGAAATGTCTGGGACGGATTTAGAACATCATGGCCAGGGTTAATCAAAAACTGCCAGGCCGTGAGCAGCTACGCGGGTACTCCGGCTGCGTGCACATGATCTATGCCGTTGGGTTTCAAGGCCACTTCGGACAGCAGAGTCGTCGCACTAACCCGGTAGTCAGGAGCGTCCCTCGATGTGCTGATCGAAACGCTTTGCCACCCTGAAAATCTCTACCTGCAAGGCCCCGAGGACTCTATGAAAAGGTGGTTTTGACACTTTCTCTGGTCATACGGGCAGCCTGTATGCCTTATGGATCAGCGACCTCAACAGACCCAAACTGGATGCGTCTTGATGGAGATGAACCTGAAGGTTATCCACGGATATTTCCAGTCAACTTGAGCGGCAATTGCTGTCTGGCTACCGAGACATAGTCCAGGGGAACAGATGCAATCAGAGGCCAAATGCTGTGGGTCAAGCGGCAATATCGAGAGGCTGTTACCTGTCTGTCCATTACTGCCGCCACAGAACGCACACTAAAGTTCATGATCCGTAATCCACATACCGCGCCATAAGGTTCGGGCGACTAAACGTGTTAATCGTATAAACCCGCTGCCACATGGCATCAACCTCGGCCTTGAACGTGGCGTCATCCATGTCGATCCAGTAGCGAGGGTTGCGGTGATTTTGCTGATCGTAGCGGGCGGTAACCGGGTCTAAATGCCGATACGGTTCGAACAACGGAATGTCCGGAATCGGGCCGCTGGTGTCCATGTAGTTTTGCAGGAAGTCCCAGAGTGCGCAGGGGCGTTGCTGGAAGTCGTCGGGGCCGAGCAGCGCGTGGAAGTTGATGCGCTGCTCCTCGTAGCGATGCTGTAATAGTAAGCCGTGATAGCAGCCATGGCGATCATGTGTGGTGATCATGTAAGCATCGAACTCGTAGAACGGCGCGACGAACTCGTCGATCACTCCTTCTTTTCGATGGCGTTTGTAGCCGAAGATTGTGACCAGGCCGGTTCTGCGGTTAAGCTCCCAGAGTGGACCTTTCGGGGGGCGGAACCAGATGCGGGGAAAGAGATTGATTACGATATGGCCGATGAGCCAGCAGAGCAACGGAATGCCTAGCAAAAATGGATAGAGGCCTATTAGCAGCTCGACAGTGACCTGTTGCCACGAGTCATCGGAAGCGTGGACAACAGCGATGTGTGAGATGGCGGCGGCAAAAACTGAGCGCAACACCTGACCAATCCGGTACGGTGAACCTATGTCATATCATGAACTCAGCATTGAAGAACGCATCACGATCCAGTTTGGCCA
>NZ_ATDK01000045.1 GCF_000444135.1 Pseudomonas avellanae BPIC 631 | reverse complement strand
TTTTCGAAATAAGTTACCCATAACCTGCAAGCTAAGCTATTGATAAGATTTGAATTTTCCGTTAGTTGGTGGCTGATTTTTTCGAAAACAGTACACTAGGATGCCACCCACCTCATCTGTAGTTGCCCCGACTGCCCGCAGCAGGTCCGCGCAGGTATGCCGCTGGCTGTACAGGCTCAGGCCAGAGTCTTCGCCCAAGGCGCGGGTGAACACACGGGACAGGCTCTTTACACGCTGACGCACCCGTTTATCTCGTTCGGTGGGAGTTGCCCCGGCGGGCATGTTCAAGCCCGACAGCACTGCGCGGAACAAGGATTCATCATCAGGATGTACCGGCAAGTCACGACGGCTAGCCGCGTTCTTACCACCACTAAGTGCAGCCTTGAACACCAGTTCACGCTTGCCCAGCACGTCCACGCGGTAAGTTAGTGCCTCCGGGCCTTCTTGCAATAGCTCACTCGGGCGCAAGGCATACCGGGCCAGCAGAACAACGGCGGGGTAGTGCACCGGAGTACTGGCTTTGATTTGCAGGTGCAGCGTCAGCATCTGTTTAAGTGGGATCGGTTGGCGCTGGTCCTTGCTCATACCAGCGCCTGAGCGGACGGCCTTAGCTACTGCCCCGGCTTTCGGCAATACCATGCCAGCCCATCCCGGTATCCGTTTGAGTACCGCTAGCAGGCTGTACGCATCGGAATGCACAGACGTAGGTTTACCGCCCCCGGCCAGCTTCTCAGTGCAGTACTGCATCAGGCTCTGTACTTGCTGTTCCTGAGTGCTTGGCCATTTAAGTACCTTCCTGCTCAGACTTCGTACTTTGTCTGCACGGCCCTTGCTCACACCCTCGCAGTACTCATCTAGTACGTGTTCGTACACCTTCGCGGTGCGGGTTCCAACAGGTGAGTCAGGCGCGGTATTGGCGCGTACGGGAGTTGCTCTGTCATCGCAGTGAAGTGGTACAGGGTTGCCCTCTAGCACGCTGTCCAGCGCTCTTAGCGCCGCTCTAGCAGTGACGGGATGCATCTGCACACCAGGTGGCATCTGCCCCTGGGCGTGCGCATCAAGGGCTTGTTTCTTCCACTCAATCTCTGCCTGCCATCCGGGGCGCTGCATCCGGTCCACCACATCAAGCGTGATGCTGCGCACGACGGCATCAAGGTTGCCCAGTACATCGGTTGCACTCTGCGTAGGTACAGCCTCGGGCGTGCTCTCAGGGGCGGACAGGGCAGCGTCACAGATACGGTCGAACTCCACCGATACAACATGCGCCAGCTTCAGTGCCTCGGATCGGTCAGCAGTACCCAAGGCTCTACGGTATTCGGTACGCCCGACTACCTCTGCAACGTCAGCAGGGAATCGACGACGGTAGCTGTATCGACCGTCGCGGCGGGTGAGGTAGGACATTCAGAACTCCAATGCTGCACGTGTACCGGACGCAGGGAACGTGCACATGCCCCAGAATGGTCGTTCTGAATAAGCTGTGTACCAAGGTGAACCCCGCTCTAGCCCATGAATATAGGGGCTTGCAGCGAGTTTTACTAATCGTGTGTGTCACAGCCGTCGACACCGTGAACGTCCGGCTTTCAACCGAGCAGATCGCTTACACCATCAATCATGCCGATGACCGCCTGGTGCTGGTCAACAGCGAGTTCACGGGCCTTTATCAGGCCATGGCCGGACACCTGACCACCGTCGAAAAGACCCTGTTGCTGACTGACCTGCCCGACAAGACCGCTGACTTGCCCAACCTTGTCGGCGAGTATGAGACGTTGCTGGCGGCAGCCAGCCCCGAGTACGAATTCGAGGATTTCGACGAAAACTCGGTCGCCACCATGTTTTACACCACCGGCACCACTGGCAACCCCAAAGGGGTCTATTTCACCCACCGCCAACTGGTGCTGCACACCCTGGGTCTGTCGGCCATCATGGGCTGCATCGACAGCACACGGCTGCTCGGCACCAATGACGTCTACATGCCCATCACGCCGATGTTCCATGTGCACGCCTGGGGCATTCCGTATGCCGCGACCATGCTGGGGCTCAAGCAGGTCTATCCCGGCCGCTACGAGCCCGAACTGCTGGTGGAGTTGTGGCGCCGGGAGAAGGTCACCTTCTCGCATTGCGTGCCGACCATCCTGCAAATGCTGCTCAACGCCAAGTCGGCTCAGGATGTCGATTTCGGCGGCTGGAAAATCGTCATTGGCGGCAGCGCACTGAATCGCAGCCTGTATCAGGCGGCCAAGGCCAAGGGCATTCAGCTCACCGCCGCCTACGGCATGTCGGAAACCGGACCGCTGATTTCGGTCGCGCACATCAACGAAGAGCTGAAAGCCGGCAGCGAAGACGAACAGATCACCTACCGGATCAAGGCCGGGGTACCGGGAATGCTGGTAGACGCCGCGATCATCGATCAGCAGGGCAACTTTTTGCCGGCCGATGGCGAAACCCAGGGTGAACTGGTCCTGCGCGCGCCCTGGCTGACCGAAAGCTACTACCGTGAGCCGGAAAAAGGTGCAGAACTGTGGGCGGGCGGCTGGTTGCGCACCGACGATGTAGCGACGCTGGACGACATGGGGTTTATCGATATTCGTGACCGCATCAAGGACGTGATCAAGACTGGCGGCGAGTGGATTTCGTCGCTGGAACTCGAAGACCTGTGCAGCAGACACCCGGCCGTTCGCGAAGTGGCCGTGGTCGGTATTGCTGATCCGCAATGGGGCGAGCGGCCGTTTGCCTTGCTGGTTATCCGCGAAGGTCATCCGTTCGATGCAAAGGAACTGAAGGAGCATCTCAAGCCATTCGTCGAGCAAGGTCACATCAATAAGTGGGCGATTCCCAGCCAGATCGCGCTTGTTACCGAAATTCCCAAGACCAGCGTCGGCAAACTCGACAAGAAGCGCATGCGTCTGGACATCGTGGAATGGCAAAACAGCAACAGCACGTTCCTTTCCACCCTCTGACGCCCTTTGCTTGCCGTGCCCGTCGGGCGCGGCAAGTGTCTGCGCCGCAGGTCCTGTTATACGACTTGCCAAATTCCCTGTTTAAGCCATCCTCCTCGCCGGGCACTTTCGCGTGCCTTCCCGGAAACGGGCGGGCCAGAGGCGTTGGTTCTGCAAATCACACTTTAGAGGGATCTAGCGTCGTAGCCTGCTGGCTATAGTCGGCACAGGGAATGAGCAAGAGCGGACCTGGCTGTGTGTGTTGATTCGATGACCGAGTCGTTTTTGGATTTCCCCACTGCCATAACAATAAAACACACGGAGTAGCATCGATGACAACCACAACCCCATTCTGGCGTCGGGCCAAGCTGCCCCTGGCTGTCAGCCTTGCGTCTTCACTGGCCGGCCCGGCGTTTGGCGTGACCTTCAACGTCGGTGAAATCGAAGGCAGTTTCGACTCCTCGTTGTCGGTGGGCGCGAGCTGGTCGACCGAGAAAGCCAACAAAAACCTGATCGGGGCCAACAATGGCGGGCGTGGGTTGTCGCAGACCTCTGATGACGGCCACTTGAACTTCAAGCGTGGGGAGACGTTTTCGAAGATTTTCAAGGGCATTCATGATCTGGAGCTCAAGTACGGCGATACCGGTGTGTTTGTGCGTGGCAAATACTGGTACGACTTCGAACTCAAGGATGAAAACCGCGAGTTCAAGGACATCAGCGATTCGGGCCGTAAAGAGGGCGCCAAGTCCTCCGGGTTCCAGTTGCTCGATGCCTTCGTTTATCACAACTATTCGATCGCTGATCAACCGGGCGCGGTGCGCTTCGGCAAGCAGGTCATCAGTTGGGGTGAAAGTACCTTTATTCAGGGCGGCATCAACAGCGTCAATCCGGTTGATGTCTCGGCCTTTCGGCGTCCGGGCTCGGAAATCAAGGAAGGCCTGATTCCGGTCAACATGTTTTACGTGTCGCAAAGCCTGACCGACAACCTGTCTGCCGAAGGCTTCTACCAGCTGGAATGGGACCAGACGGTGGTCGACAACTGCGGCACCTTCTTCTCGCAGCCAGACGTGATCGCCGACGGTTGCAACAATAACCTTGCAGTACTGCGCAGCCGCAGCGGCCTGAACAGTTCGCTGACGGCGGCCGGTTTGCCAGCCGGCGCGCGCGGGGCGGTGTTCAACTCGCTGTCGCAGCAGGGCGTGGTGTTCGGCAACCCGGACGAGGGCGCTGTGGTGCGCCGTGGTCCTGATCGTGATGCGCGTGACAGCGGCCAGTTCGGGTTTGCCATGCGCTACAACTTCGAGCCGCTGGACACCGAGTTCGGTGCCTACATGATGAATTACCACAGCCGCGCCCCGATTTTCAGCGGTCGCGGTGGTTCGGCGGCTTCGTTCAGCCCCCAAGGGCTGGTCGGCTCGCTGGTTCGTAACGGCTTGCCGGCCGGCACCGCTGCAGCGTTGGCGCCGACCTTGCTGCCCGTCGTGGTGGCAGGCAACTCCAGTTATTACGTCGAATACCCCGAAGACATTCGCCTGTACGGCTTGAGCTTCTCTACCACATTGCCTACCGGCACCGCCTGGAGCGGCGAGATCAGCTACCGTCCGAATGCACCGGTGCAGGTCAACACCACCGACATCCTGTATTCGGGTATTTCGCCGCTCAACCCCAACGTATCGCTGCTGAGCGGGCGGCCGAACACTGATCAGCCCGGTTATCGCCGCAAAGAAATCACCCAGATGCAGACCACGTTCACCCAGTTCTTCGATCAGGTTATGGGCGCCGAGCGTCTGACCGTGGTGGGCGAGGTGGGCTGGACCCACGTCGGTGGTCTGGAAAGCACCTCGAAAATCCGTTACGGCCGCGACCCGGTGTACGGTCCGGGTCCATTGCCTGGCGGTCAATGCGCAACGCTGAACGCCGGCACATTGACCGGTGCCGAGCAGAACAACCTGACCCGCTATTGCGAAGACGACGGCTTTACCACAGCCAACTCCTGGGGTTATCGCGCACGCGCCATCTGGGATTACAACAGCGTGTTCGCCGGGGTCAACCTGCGTCCAAGCGTGGCCTGGTCGCATGACGTGAAGGGTTATTCACCCGGCCCTGGCGGTAACTTCGAAGAAGGCCGCAAGGCGGTCAGCCTGGGCCTGGATGCCGAGTACCAGAACACCTACACCGCGAACCTTTCCTACACCAACTTCTTTGACGGGAAATACACCACGGTCGATGACCGGGACTTCGTGGCGCTCAGCTTCGGCATGAACTTCTAAGCACATGGTTTTCAGGATGACGATGAACATGAAAATAACAAAAAGTCTGTTGCAGGCCGGTGTGTTGGGCCTGTCGTTGCTGGCAACCGGTGTCATGGCGGCAGTCTCCGCTTCCGACGCGGCAAAGCTTGGGACCACCCTGACGCCGATGGGCGCGGAAAAGGCCGGCAATGCCGCCAATACCATTTCGGCCTGGAGCCCGATGCCGAAAAACGCCGGCGCGGTGGACAGCAAGGGCTTCCTTGCCAACCCGTACGCCAGCGAAAAGCCGTTGTTTACGATCACGGCCGCCAACGTGGAGCAGTACAAGGACAAGCTGGCACCGGGCCAATACGCAATGTTCAAGCGTTACCCGGACAGCTACCGGATTCCGGTCTACCCGACCCATCGCGGCGCTACCGTGCCGGATAGCGTGTTTGCCGCCATCAAGAAAAACGCCACGACCTCCAAACTGGTCAGTGGCGGCAGCGGTCTGGAAAACTTCGACACGGCCATTCCATTCCCGATTCCGGCCAGCGGTGTGGAAGTCATCTGGAACCACATCACCCGTTATCGCGGCGGCAGCGTGAAACGTCTGGTCACTCAGGCCACGCCGCAGGCCAACGGCTCCTACAGCCTGGTGTACTTCTCCGACCAGTTTGTGTTTCGCGACAAATTGCGGGATTTCGACCCGAAAAACCCGGGTAACATCCTGTTCTACTTCAAGCAGGAAGTGACGGCTCCGGCACGCTTGGCAGGCGGTGTGCTCCTGGTGCACGAAACCCTGGATCAGGTCGCCGAACCGCGCTCGGCATGGCTGTACAACGCCGGTCAGCGCCGGGTACGACGCGCACCTCAGGTGTCGTATGACGGCCCTGGTACCGCTTCGGATGGTCTGCGCACCTCCGATAACCTCGACATGTACAACGGCGCGCCGGATCGCTATGACTGGAAACTGATCGGCAAGCAGGAAATGTACATCGCCTCCAACAGCCACAAGCTGGACGACCCGACGCTCAAGTACGCCGACATCATCAAGGCCGGCCACATCAATCAGGACTTGACCCGCTATGAGCTGCGCCGCGTCTGGCATGTCACTGCCACACTCAAGGAAGGTCAGCGCCACATCTACGCCAAGCGCGACTTCTTCTTTGACGAAGACACCTGGCAGGCAGCCGTTATCGACCACTACGACGGGCGCGGTCAGCTGTGGCGTGTGGCCGAGGCACACTCGGAAAACTACTACGACCAGCAAGTGCCGTGGTATGCGATCGAAACCCTGTATGACCTGCAATCGGGTCGCTACGTGGCGCTGGGCATGAAAAACGAGGAAAAAAGAGCGTACGAGTTCGGCTTCACAGCCGGCGCCAGCGACTTCACACCCAACGCACTGCGTCAGGAAGGGGTGCGTTGAACGGCTGAGTCGAGTTGAACCTCGGGTTGTATCGCCTGCCGATACCCCCCCCAGCCTCATAAACGGCTCGTGTGCGTGAAAGCCCCGTTATCGGGGCTTTTTTGCGTGTAGGCAATCGCCTTATAAGCTGTAGGAATTTTGTTACAGTCTTTTCCGTGATGACCTTCAAAAGCGGCGATTTACCCGCTAGTCTCCGAACACCGTGACGCCGTACCAATGATTCCCACACGGATTCCCACACGAGCCGGCCATGACTGATCTGTCACGAATGCAAGGGTTCGCAGACAGCGCGATTCCTGCGTTGGAAGGACGATTTTTCCGTCCGCCACTCCCTGAAGGTTACGTTCCCCGTTCCCGCCTGTGTCAGCGCCTCGATGAGGGGCTGGGCGGGCGGCTGCTGCTGGTGTGCGCGCCAGCCGGGTTTGGCAAGAGCTCGCTGGCCGTCGAGTTCTGTCAGGGCTTGCCGGACAAATGGCAGAACGTATGGCTGGGGCTGAGTGCGCGTGACAGTGATCCGGGGCGCTTCCTTGAGCGTTTGCTGGGCAGCCTGCAGCAGTTCTTTCCGCAACTGGGCGCGCAGGCGATGGGCCTGCTGAAGATGCGTCAGCGTCATCAGCCGTTCGCGTTCGAAGAATGGCTCGACAGCCTGCTTGATGAACTGGCCATACACCTGATGTTGAGCAAACCGCTGTTGCTGGTGCTCGACGACTATCATCTGGCGCAGGGGCCGGTGCTCGATCGCTGTTTGCAGTTTTTCCTCAATCACCTGCCGGCCGGGCTGGTGGTCATGGTCACCAGCCGGCAACGGCCTGACTGGCACCTGGCGCGTTTGCGTCTGACCCGTCAGTTGCTTGAAATAAACGAGCAGGACCTGCGCCTTACTCAGGCTGAATCCATGGCGGTGCTGGACCGGCACAGCCGTTCGCTCGACAGCGAAGCGTTACAAAGCCTGATTCTGCGCAGCGAAGGCTGGGTGGCCGGGTTGCGCTTCTGGTTGCTGGCGGCCACTGAAGCCGGCGATGAAAGTGCCTTGTCGCAGGCGCTGCGCGGCAGTGAAGTGCTGATTCGCGAATACCTGCTTGAAGAAGTGATCGACTGCCTGCCTGTCGATGTCCAGGCATTTCTCTATGACACCGCGTGCCTGGAGCGTTTTTGCGCAGAGCTGTGTAATGCTGCGCGAGACAGCCATGACAGTGTCGAGATGCTCCGTTATCTGCAGGCGCATCAGGTGTTTCTGGTACCGCTGGACGAGCAGGGCCGCTGGTTTCGTTATCACCACCTGTTTTCCGATCTGTTGCGCGCCCGCCAGACTGCCGATGCGCAAACGACCCGTCTGCACCTCAACGCCTGCCGCTGGTTCAGCGCTCAGGGCCAACTGGACGAAGCGGTCGAACAGGCGTTGCGCGCCGGGCATCTGGATGTGGCGGCCAATCTGGTGCAGAACCTTTCCGAGGAGCAACTGCTGGCCGAACAGAATGTCGGCATGCTGCTGCGCTGGAAAATGGACCTGCCGGACGACCTGCTGACCAGTACGCCACGCCTGATCGTGCTGTACGCATGGGCATTGGGGCTGGCCTGCCAGCTGGACGCCGCCGAAGAGCTGGCCAATCAGTTGAGTCGCTTCCTGCCCGCGCCCTCGGCGACCGCGCAAAAATCCATGCTCGCCCAGTGGCTGGCGCTCAGCGGCATCATCGCGCGGGGGCGCGGCGACAGCGAGAAGACCGAGCGCTATTGCCGGGAAGCCCTGCTGACCCTGCCGCAAAGGCGCTACGGCCAGCGGCTGGTCTGTCTGTCGACGCTGGCCAACCTTGCGGTAGCCGAGGGCGACCTGTGGCGAGCCCGCGTGCTCAATCGCGATGCACTGGAACTGGCGCAACGGGTTGCAAACCCGCTGTTCGAGGCCCTGGCGCATTACGACCGCGCCAGAGTCCTGCAGGCGCGGGGCGAAATCATCCGCGCCCTCGACGAAGTGCGCGAAGGGCAACAGCGCCTCAAGGGTTTGTCCACAGTGCGCTTGTACGCTGTTCGCGCACGCCTGACGTTGTACGAAGGCTACCTGCTGACCCTGCGCCTGCAAGTGGACGAAGGGCGGGCCTTGTTGCTGGCCGGTCTGGCCGAGGCACGCGCCTGCCGTGACATCAGTGTGCTGATCGGCCACTGCGTGATCGCAACGATGGAAGGCTGTGCCGGACGCTTTGCCGAAGCCTTCGCCGAACTTGCCGAGGCCGAACGCCTGATGCACATCTGGGACGTGCCGCCCATCTACTACCTGGCGATGATCACCCTGGTCAAATGCGAGCTATGGCTTATACAGGGGCGCATCGATCTTGCCGAAGCCTGGCTGCTGCGCCTGACCCAGACCTACAACGGCGGGCTAGGTGCCGCAGCGCCGGAGTGTCATCCGCAACTGCCGCAACATATCGAACTGCAACGTGCCGTGCTGGAGCGGATACAAGGTGACGAGGCTGCCAGCGAGCAGCGTTTGCAGGCACTTGAGCAACGCGCGCAGGAGGCGGGAGCGCAATTGCTGAGGCTGATCGCCATGACCCAGCAAATAGCGCTGTTACTCAATCAGGGGCGACAGGATGAAGCCCGGACGCTGATGATACGCAGCGTTCAAGCCTCGGCGGGTGGCGCGCTGTTG
The DNA here is from genome assembly GCF_000444135.1 of Pseudomonas avellanae BPIC 631. Lineage (GTDB taxonomy): Bacteria > Pseudomonadota > Gammaproteobacteria > Pseudomonadales > Pseudomonadaceae > Aquipseudomonas > Aquipseudomonas avellanae. The sequence goes on along the minus strand of NZ_ATDK01000045.1, from coordinate 19,949 downwards.
CCCTTCAGGGTTTTGCTGGCCGAACATTCCCAATGGCTGCACGAGCAACTGCTGCAAGCACCGTTCTGCAAACTGTGCAATGCCCTGCGGGAAAAATTCCCGGCCTGCTTCAAACCGGCGGCGCCCGAGCCTGCGCATGGCAGCGACTGCCTGAGTGTGCGTGAACTGGGTGTGCTGCAATTGATTGCGCAGGGGTGTTCCAATCAGGAGATCAGCGAGCAGTTGTTCATTTCCCTGCACACCGTCAAGACTCACGCCAGCCACATCAACAGCAAACTGGGCGTCGAGCGGCGTACTCAGGCGGTGGCGAGGGCGAAGATTCTGGGCTTGCTGGGCTAGGCAAGAGGGCCGGGTACATCAGCCAGGTGTACCCGCCCACAGCGTATCGACCTCTTCCAGTCCCCAATCACCGGGCAGTTCGATTTTCACGATGGCGTCCGGGTCGGCAGGGCAGCCCAGGTCGATGATCTGCGCAGCGAAAATCTTCCCGGTACGCGCCGACATGAACACCTTCACCCGGGGTTTGAGCAGGGATTGGTCGCTCTGCTCGACCACCACGCCCAAACGTCCGCTCTCCAGACGCACCAGTGTGCCAATCGGGTATATGCCCACGGTTTTGACGAAACTCTGAAACACCGCCTCGTCAAAATGACCTTTCCACGACGCCATCTCGCGAATCGAATGAGCCACCCCCCAGCCCTTTTTGTACGGCCGGTCGGAGGTAATGGCGTCATACACGTCGCAGACCGCGCCCATGCGGGCAAACAGGCTGATCTGCTCGCCCCGCAAGCCATGAGGGTAGCCAGAGCCGTCGACTTTCTCGTGGTGATGCAGGCAGACGTCCATGACCATTGCTGCCACGGGTTGGTTTTCCTTGAGGATCTTCAGGCCCAGTTCCGGGTGAGCCTTCATGGTCTCGAATTCTTCATGGGTCAGGCGGCCGGGTTTGTTGAGCACATCCGGTGCGATCATCATTTTTCCCACATCGTGCATCAGCCCGGCGACGCCCGCTTCGCGCACCTGTTCGTCAGGCATGCCCATGCGTCTGGCCAGCGCGACCATCAACGCGCAGACCGCCACCGAGTGCATGTAGGTGTACTCGTCGGAGGTCTTGAGCCGTGAAAGGCTGATCAGCGCATGGGGATGGCGCAGAATCGAATTGGAGATTTCTTCCACCAGCAATTGCGCGTTGTCGACGTCCATGGCCTGACCCATACGGGCCTCGGTAAACATGGCCATGACGGCGTTCCTGGCTCTGCCGCAGATAGCCCGGGCACGCAAGACCTCTTTGTCCAGACTGGCCGGGGCGGTGTCGTTTGAAACCGGGGCGGTTCTCGCCTGTGGTGCCAGCACACGACTTTTATCGGCTTCAATCCAGACTTCCCGGGTGTCTGATTGCTGGATGCGCTTGAGCACCTCGGCATCGTCAAGCATGACTTCGACCAGACTGATCCAGAACGGATCATCGGTCCAGCGACGACAGACTTTGTGGATGTGCATGCCGAGGGCAAGGTCGGCGACCGGAATTTTTTTCAGCATGCTCAGTCGCCCATATGCGTTGGCATAACGGGCAATGAGCAAGGGCAACACGCGGGCAACCGATTGCTGACTGATGCCGGCGCAGTGCAGGGGCTACCGATCGACATGATTTCACCTCATTGACGGCAAGGATCATCCTGATCTCGAAATGCCAGTATACGGGGCAGCCAGCAAAAAAATCATGTCTATTTATTGCCCGTCAACAAGCCGTCAAACGGGCCACCTCTTGCTGCCTGAAAGGCAAGGCCTGCGGGTTTTCTGACGCCGCCAGCGCCAGCTGTAAAAGGCGCCGGGCACGTTCAGACAGCGGCAGCTGCGCCCGGCAAGTGATGGTATTGGCGGCCGAAATACAGCAGCGCGTCCGACGCATCCTGATGCCTGATATCCACCACTTGGCAAAAAAGGATGTCGTGGGTGCCGACGCTGACTGACTGGGTCACTTTGCAGTCCAGGGCCAGTTTGGCGCCTTCCAGCAGCGGCGCGCCGGTCACGCCGCTTTCCCAGTGGCCAGCGGCAAAGCGCTCCTCTTGTGAGGTCTTGCCGCCAAACAGGTTGGACAGCGCCTGCTGGCTGTTGCACAGCGTATTGACACACAGCGTGCCGTTGCCGATGAAGGATTCATACACCGACGCGCTGCGGTTGATGCAGACCAGCAGGGTTGGCGGCTGGTCGGTCACGCTGCACACCGCGGTTGCGGTAAAACCGGCGCGGCCGCTCTGGCCGTCAGTGGTAATGACATTGACCGCCGCTGCAAGGCTGGACATCGCGTCGCGGAACGCCAGTTGGCTGACCGAGGCGACGTCGGCGGATAACGTGGCGTGGGCTTCAGTTGTGGCTTGCATGGGTGAGTCCTTTCAGGTTTGTGCGCTGAGAAAATCGAGCAAGGCTCGCTGGAACGGCAGCGGGTCGCTGATGCTTGAGGCATGGCCGCCGTATTCCAGCAACACCAGTCTGGCATTCGGCAGCACTTCTGCCAGGTGCCGGGATTGTTGCCACGGCACGAGCATGTCATCGCGGTTGGCAATCAGCAGGGTCGGGGTCTGAATGCGCGCAAGCTCCGCTTCGATGTTGAATGTTTCCAGTGCATGGATGCGCCGCAGGAGGTTTTCGGTGTCAGGAAAATGCGCCAGCGCGTGGGCTTCATCGTCGGCCAGCCGCGCACTGTTGGCAGCGATCCAGTCAGCCGGGTACAGAAACAACGCCTGCGCCTGCACATAAGCCTGCGGCCCGCTGTTCAACAGCAGTTGCTTGCGTACTGAAAAACAGCGCGCGCTGTGCGGGTTCGGGCTGCTCCAGGCGTTGATCAGCACCTGGCTTTGCAGCAAGTGAGGGCGTAACAGCGCCAGTTCCAGCCCGACCAGCCCGCCCAGCGCATGCCCCATGAAGTGGCAGCGCTGAATGCCGAGCGAGTCGAGCAGGGCCAGCAATTCGACGGCCATGTGCCGGATTAAGTAATCCGCCGGCAGGGCCGCAGGGCTACGCCCGGTTCCGGCGTGGTCGTAGACCAGCACGTCATGGTCGCGGGTCAGCACCGCCAGGTCATCGGCCCAGTAACGGCTGGCCCCGCCCAACCCGGAGCTGAGCACCAACAGCGGCGCATCGGCAAGCTGACAACGATGGATTTCATGGAACATGCGCGTTCTCCGGGGTGGGCTTCAGGCCGGTTTCGAGATCGTTTGTGAGACCAGTGCTCAGCCGATGTGGGCGATGCTGGCGATTTCGATCAGGGCTTCGGGTTTCACCAGCCCGCACTGGATGCAGTAACGGGCCGGCTTCTCGCCTGCGAAGTATTCGGCGTACACCTCGTTGACCTTGGCGTAGTCGGCCCAGTCGCGAATCATGATCATGTTGAAGGTGACGTCATCCAGCGTGCCGCCCGCGGTTTCGACCACACTTTTGATGGTTTCCAGTACGTGCCGAGTCTGTGCGGTTGCGTCGCCGACGTGCACCACATTGTTGTCTTTGTCGAACGGCAAGGTGCCGGAGACATACAGCACGCCGTCGGCCATCGAGCCCGGCACGAATGGGGCAATGGGCTTGGTGGTGCCGGCAGGAATAATCGCTTTCTTGGTCATGCAAAGGTCCTCACGAAGGTTGCCCGACAGGGCTGAAAGTGGTGCAGAAGTCATCGACGCTGGATACCCAGCCGAAGAACGTTTCGATGTTGAACAGCGCGGCCTGCTGGGCGAATTCCGGACCTGCCTGATGGGTGGCATCTGCCAGCACCACACCGAAATACTCCAGGTGGAAGCCGTCACGCAGGGTCGATTCGACGCAGACATTGGTCGCAATGCCGGTGAACACCAGGTTGCGAATGCCGCGACTGCGCAGCACGCTGTCGAAACTTGAGTTGAAAAAGCCGCTGTAACGGATTTTCGGCACCACAATGTCGCCTGGCTCGGGCTTCAGTTCGTCGACCAGCTGATAGTCCCAGCCGCCCTTGGCCAGCAATTGCCCTTCGAGTTCCGGGCGTTTGCGCATGGTTTTCAGGGCGTTGGATTTGTGCCAGTTCGGCGAACCGGGGCCACCGGCCTCGACGTAGGCCGGGTCCCAGCCGTTCTGGAAAAAGATCACCGGCATGCCAGCGGCTCGTGCAGCGGCGCAGGCCCGCTTGATGTTGGCGATGACCGGCCCGGTGCTGCTGACATCAAACCCGGCCAGGTCCAGATAACCGCCGAGCGATGCGTAGGCATTCTGCATGTCGACCACCACCAGCGCCGTTTCACAACGTTTCATGCGCAGCGCTTCAGGGCGGGCCGGCAGCACGCGGGCAGGCTGGTCGTCCAGCGGCAGATCAACGCCTGCGATGCTCACTGGGGCGGTCATCACACCACCTCCTTGAGTTGGGTGATGTGCGTGCGACTGGTCATCAATGGCTGGATTTTCTGCCCGAAATCTTCGACGCCTTTGACAAAATCATCGAAGGTCAGCATCACGCCTTGAGTGCCCGGCACACTGGCGACTTCGTCGAGCATCTTCGCCACATTGGCCCAGGAGCCCACCAGCGTGCCCATATTGATATTGACCGCCGAGGTCGGGTCGGCCATTTGCCGCAGGTTCGAGCCAGCGCTCTTGTCCGCCGCGCCTTTTTCGCTCAGCCAGGCGATGGCCTCTTCGTCGGCGCCTGCTTTTATGTGCTCCCAGCGAGCCCGTGCGGCCTCATCGGTGTCGTCGGCGATAATCATGAACAGCACGCAGGAGGTCACATTGCGCCCGGTTTTTTCGTTGGCTTCGATCAGTTTCTGCGCGGTTGGCGCGAAGGCGGTGGGGGTGTTCACGCCTTTGCCGAAGCAGAAGTTGTAGTCGGCGTATTGCGCCGAAAACGCCATTCCGGCTTCGCTCTGGCCGGCGCAGATCAGCTTCATGTCGGCCTGCGGGCGCGGGCTCACGCGGCAGTCCTGCATGCTGAAATGTTCGCCCTTGAAGTCGCTGCTGCCGTTGGCCCACAGGTCGCGCAAGACCTGGGCGTATTCGGCGAGGTATTCGTAACGAGTATGGAAAAACTCGTCGCCGGGCCACAGGCCCATCTGCTCGTACTCAGGCTTTTGCCAGCCGGTGACCAGGTTGATCCCGAAGCGCCCGTTGGAGATCGAATCGATGGTCGAGGCCATGCGCGCGGCGATGGCAGGCGGGATGGTCAGAGTGGCCACGGTGGCGAACAGCTGGATTTTGCTGGTGACTGCAGCCAGCCCCGCCATCAGCGTGAAAGACTCCAGGTTGTGCTCCCAGAACTCGGTCTTGCCGCCGAAGCCGCGCAGTTTGATCATCGATAACGCAAAGTCGAAACCGTAGCTTTCGGCTGTCTGCACGATCTGTTTGTTCAGCTCGAACGTCGGCATGTACTGCGGTGCGTTGCTGGAAATCAGCCAGCCGTTGTTGCCGATGGGGATGAAGATACCGATGTCCATATGAGGCCTCTCTGCGTTGATCGATGCGTGCCAGAGCACTTGATCGATCGTTTGCATTAAGCGGGCCAATAATATTTGTTGTTTTTATTCAATCGGTTACAAATAAAAGTCGTTTTTAGCAGACCATTTGGTCTGAATCAGAGCACTTGGTTTGTGCAGGGCGCACGCAGATGGGGCAGGGTTGATCGGGCAGGGAATCCATATCGACAAAACAGCTGCGCCCGTTAAGATGCCCGCTCATTTCGGCATCACTGGATGGATGTGCGTGAACAAGAAACCTCCCGTGACGGAGCCCGCTATCAAGCGCGGACGCAAGGTCAAGCCCGAAACCGTGGTCAAGACCGCCCGTGAGCCCAGCGCCACTTCTCTGAAGCGGCGCATGCGCCTGATGGAAGGCAAACGCACGCTGATTCTCGATGCAGCGCTGGAGATCTTTTCCCGCTACGGCGTGCACGGCAGCAGCCTGGATCAGGTCGCGAGCCTGGCGGATGTGTCCAAGACCAACCTGCTGTATTACTTCAGCAGCAAGGACGACCTTTACCTGAATGTGCTGCGTCAGTTGCTTGAAGTCTGGCTCAGCCCGCTGGTGCATTTCACCGCCGACAAAGAGCCGGTGCAGGCCATCGGTGCTTATATCAAGGCCAAGCTTGAGATGTCTCGCGATCACCCGGCCGAGTCACGGCTGTTCTGCATGGAAGTGATGCAGGGCGCGCCGCTGATTCAGGGCGAGCTGCAGCACCCGTTGCGCGATACGGTGCAGGCCAAGGTTGCGGTGATCCAGCACTGGATCGACAGCGGCCAGTTGGCCCCCATCAACCCGCATCACCTGATTTTCACCTTGTGGGCGACTACTCAGCATTACGCTGACTTTCGCACTCAGGTCGAGGCCGTGACCGGCAGAACACTGGATGATCCAGTGTTTTTCGAGGAAGTGCTGGCCAGCCTGCGCAGCATGATCCTGGATGGCATCCTGCCGCGCACGGCCTGAAAAATTGCGCGTGCCCCGACACGCGCACCCCGGACGCGCAGCGAATGGGCGGCATGCACAAACCAAGTGCTCTGATTCAGACCATTTGATCTGTTTTCGGCTGGGCGATCGCGTCAGGTCGTTGTTGCATAGCGTTTTCCCGGTAGTGGCATGGATGCTGCTAAAGCCTGAGAGTCGGCCTCGTGATTGGCCACGTGCTGCCCTCATCGGTCATTACCCTCAGGAAAACGTCTATGTACAAGAAACTGTTGCCCGGGACATTGTGTGCGGCTGTAGCGTTCGGGGCCGCCGGCTTCGCTCAGGCCGAGGGTTTGACCCTCAAGGGGCCTGCGAAAATCGCCATGGTGTACATCAGCCCGCGCAATGACGGCGGCTGGACTCAGGCATTCGATGAGGCGCGGCTCAAGCTTGAAAAGGATCTGGACACAAAAATCCAGTTCGTGGAAAGCGTGCCCGAAAACGCTGCAGCCATTACGCCCGTTGTCGATCGTCTGATCGCGCGGGGTGCCAATGTGATTGTCGGCACCGCATTCGGTTATTCCGACACCTTCCTTGCGCTGGCGAAAAAATACCCAGACGTGGCCTTTCTGAACGGCTCGGGCACCACCAATGCGGCCAACCTCGAATCGTTTTATGGCCGTACCTACGAGAGCCAGTACCTGTGCGGTATGGCCGCAGGCGCTGCGTCGAAAACCGGCAAGCTGGGCTTCGTCGCTGCCAACCCGTTTGGCCAAGTCAACTGGACCATCAACGCCTACGAACTGGGCGCACGGCAGACCAACCCGAAAGCCACGGTCACGGTGATCTACACCGGCGCCTGGAACGACCCGGTCAAAGAGCGCGCCGCGACCATGGCGTTGATCGACAACGGTGTGGATGTGGTCGGCCAGCACGTCGACAGCCCGACGCCACAGATCGTCGCCCAGGAGCGCGGTATTCATGGCACCGGCCACCATCGCGACCTGAGCGAATTTGCCCCCAAAGCCACGGTCTGTTCGTCGGTCTGGGTCTGGGACCGCTTTCTCGGCCCTGAACTGAAGAAAATCATCGCCGGCAACTGGACCCCGGCCGCCAACGGCGCGCTGTTGTCGATGCAGCAGGGCGGTACTGATATCACCTTGACCGGCGACCCGATCATTTCCGCTGAAAACCGCAAGAAGATCGAAGCCGAGCGCGCCGAACTGCTGGCGGGCAAGAAAATCGTCTACAGCGGCCCGTTGGCGGACCGTGATGGCAAAGAGCGTGTTGCGGCCGGTCAGCAGTTGTCCGACCCGGACCTATGGAAAATGGACTGGTTTGTCGAAGGCGTGAAGACTCAGCAATGAGTCAAGTCAATGCGCTGCAACTGACCGGCATCAGCAAGTCGTTCGATGGTTTCAAGGCGCTGATCGACGCCGACTTCACCGCGTGTTGGGGCGAAGTGCACGCCCTGCTGGGCGAGAATGGTGCAGGCAAGTCCTCGCTGATGAACATCGCAGCAGGGCTGTATGCGCCGGAGACCGGCACGCTGATGCTCGACGACAACCCGGTTCAGCTTCAGGGGCCCAAGGACGCCAGCCGCTACCGGATCGGCATGGTTCACCAGCACTTCAAGCTGGTGAAGCCTTTTACGGTGGCGCAGAACATCCTGTTGGCGCTGCCCGAGCAACCCGGCGAAGGCAGTTATCGCAAGCGTCTGCGCGCGCTGGAGCAGGACATCGTCCGCAAGGCTGAAGAACTGGGCTTTGCGATTGACCCAAGCCGGGTCGTCGACAGCCTGTCGGTCGCCGAGCAGCAGCGCGTCGAGATTCTCAAAGTGCTGCTGGCCGGTGCCCGTATCCTGATTCTCGATGAGCCCACCGCTGTGCTGACCGATCAGGAGGCCGAGCGCTTGTTGTTGACCGTGCAAGCCTTTGCCCGGCAGGGCGCGGCGGTGATTCTGGTGACGCACAAGATGGCCGACGTCAAACGCTATGCCGACCGGGTCACGGTCATGCGTGGCGGGCGCACGATACAGACGCTTGATCCGCAGCGTGTCAGCGTCGAGCAACTGGTGCAGTTGACGGTGGGCGAGTCGGTGCCGGTCGCGGCCCATCATCCGGCGGTGCCTGGCGAGGTGCGCTTGCAGGTGAAGGATTTGCGCGGCGTCGGCGGCAGCGCACTGAACGGCGTGAACATGACCCTGCGCGCGGGGCAGATCTACGGCATCGCTGGTGTGGGCGGCAATGGTCAGGCGGAACTGGCCAACGCGCTGATGGGCTTGCCGCAAGCGACCGAGGGTGACATTCATCTGGCACCCTTCGGCGACCTGCGCAACGCCTCGGCCGAACAGCGTCGGCAATTGCGCATCGCTTCTATTCCGGCGGACCGCTACGGCGCAGCGTTGGCCGGTTCGCTGTCGGTGGCGGAGAACTTCGGCATCGGTAACATTCACAGCGGCCAGTACGGTTCGTTCTGGCGGCTGGGTTACAAACGTTTGAAGCAGGACGCGCAGCGTGCGGTCGAGTCGTTCGATGTGCAGGGCGTGCGTTCTCTCGATCAGAAAGCTGCACTGTTGTCGGGCGGCAACGCACAGAAACTGGTGATTGCCCGGGAATTCAGCCGCGACCCGCAACTGGTGCTGGTGCACAGCCCGAGCCGTGGCCTGGACGTACGCGCCACGCAAGCTGTGCACGACCGGCTGCGGGCGGCACGAGACGCAGGTGCTGCAGTGCTGGTGATCAGCGAAGACCTTGATGAAGTACTGGCCCTGGCTGACCGTATCGGTGTGATGAACGGCGGGCGCATCGTCGCCGAGTTCGATCATCCCGCCGACCGTCAGGCCATCGGCAAAGCGATGGTGAGCCATGACTGAACTCGTGCAACCCCCTTTGACGGCTCCGATAACAGCACGACAACCGTTGCTGGCAAGGCGTTACACGCTGGAACTCCGGCAGCAGACCGGTTGGCCCTTGCAGGCCCTGATTATTGCTCTGGCGTTGGTCGTCGGCCTGGCGATCTGCACCGCCATCCTGATTCTGGCGGGTGTGCCTGCGAGCGAACTGCTCAATGAATTCGTGGTTCAGACGGTATTCGATGCGCAAAACTTCAAGGCCGTGCTGTTTCAGGCCTCGCCGATGATCATGGTCGGCCTGGCCGGTTGCATGGCGTTTCGTGCGCGTTTCTGGAACCTGGGGCTGGAAGGCCAGATGATCTGGGGCGCGATTGGCGCCACGGCGATTTCACTGTTTCAGGTAGGGCCGGAGTTTTTGCGTCTGCCGCTGATGATGGCGGCAGCGGTAGTCTGCGGGTTGCTATGGAGCCTGGGGCCGGTGCTGTTGAAGCTCAAATGGCAGGTCAACGAGATCATCTCGACCCTGATGCTCAACTACATTGCCGCCAACTTCCTGCTGCATCTGGTGTATGGCAGCTGGAAAGACCCGCGAGACAACTTCCCGTACTCGCCTGCATTCCAGAGCTTCGAGCGTTTGCCCGATCTGTTTGCCGGGTACAACGCCGCCATTGTGCTGGCATTGCTGGTCACCGGTCTGACCCTGTGGTTCGTCGGCATTTCCCGCGCCGGCTTGTACCTGCGCTTTGTCGATGCCAACCCCAGGGTCGCCGGGGCCGTCGGCGTGCCGGTGCGCAAGATGATCATCGGCACTGTGTTGCTGTCTGGCGGCCTGGCGGGGCTGGCGGGTTTTGTCGTGACCTCGGGGCAGGAGGGCCGGCTGACTCAATCGTTCTATCAGGGCTACGGCTTTTCCGGGATTCTGATCGCCTTTCTGGCCCGCAACAACCCGGTCGCCGCCACGATTGTCGCGTTGCTGATTGCCATGTTGTTCGTCGCCGGGCGCAACTTGCAGGTGTTCTATCAGATTCCGTTTTCGATGGTGCAACTGATCCAGGCGATCCTGGTGATATGCGTTGCGTCGTCCGACTTTTTCATCCGCCATCGCCTGCGGCGCATTCAGGCAGGAGAACGTTGATGGAGCTTATTTCCCACTGGCTGGGCAGCGCGCCGGATTTCGCCGTGCCATTTGCGCTGGCCGCGCTGGGCCTGATCCTCATCGAACGCAGCGGTGTGCTGGCATTGGGGGTCGAGGGACTGATGCTGGTCGGCGCGCTGGCGGGCATCGGCATGCAGTTGAGCGTGGGGTCGCCGGGGCTTTCTTTGCTGGCGTCGATGGCGGCGGCGGGTGTGGTGTCGTTGCTGTTTGCACTGATGGTGCTGGTGCTACGCATCAATCAGGTGATCGCCGGGCTGGCGCTGGTGTTCTTTTGCCAGGGGCTGACCGGGTTGCTGGGCACGTTACTCGGCTGGACCAATCGCCCGGTCAGTGGCTTGCAGGCGGTCGAGCTGTGGCCGTTGTCCGAGCTGCCGGTGGTGGGCAAGTTGTTTGTCCAGAACCCTTTGGTGTACCTGACCGTGGTGATCGTCATTGCGGTGGTCTGGCTGCTTGATCGCACCCGCACCGGGTTGCGCTTGCGTGCGGTCGGCGAAAACCCCCAGGCCGCCGATGCGGCGGGTATCTCGGTGTTGGGTTATCGCCTGGCGGCAATTGTGGCGGGGTCGGCGTTGATGGGGCTGGCTGGGGGTTTTATTGCTGTGCTGAGCACCAAGATGTGGATCGCGGACATGACCGGCGGGCGCGGCTGGATTGCGGTGTCGCTGGTGATCTTCGCGCGCTGGTCGCCATGGCGTGCGCTGGCCGGTGCATTGCTGTTCGGCGGTATCGAAGCGCTGATTCCGCAACTGGCGGCGATGGGTGTGCGTCTGCCTCAGTATTTTGTGCTGATGACGCCGTACGCGGTCACGTTGCTGGTGATGGTCTGGGTGGCGAGCGCCAAGCGTCAATCCATGAGCCAGCCGGGCGCTTTGGGCGAGCCTTTCATTCGCGAGGAACGACGCTGACCAACAGGCCTTGAAGCCTGTACGGCGGGCGGTTCAGCCGGGGTTAAGGAATTTTTGACAGTCGGCATGCTCTAATCCGCTTATTAGCGTTCGTCAAAACCAGGAGCTCCTGAATGTTTACCTCGCGTCGTTTGATCATTGTTGCCACTGCCGTCGCCTTGCTTTCCGGCTGTGCGACCTCCAACCCGTATGACAATCAAGGCCAGGCGCAAAGCTCCGGAGGCATGAGCAAAACGGCCAAATACGGCGGGCTCGGCGCCTTGGCCGGTGCGGTAGCCGGTGCGGCCATCGACCATAACAACCGTGGCAAAGGCGCACTGATCGGCGCAGCCGTTGCGGGCGCTGCGTCGGCAGGTTATGGCTATTACGCTGACAAACAGGAAGCAGCACTGCGCGCGAGCATGGCCAACACCGGCGTCGAAGTGCAGCGTCAGGGGGATCAGATCAAGTTGATCATGCCGGGCAACATCACCTTCGCGACCGACTCCTCGGCCATTGCCAGCAGCTTCTACTCGCCGCTGAACAACCTGGCGAACTCGCTCAAGCAGTTCAACCAGAACAACATTGAAATCATCGGCTACACCGACAGCACCGGCAGCCGTCAGCACAACATGGACCTGTCGCAACAACGTGCTCAAAGCGTAGCGACCTACCTGACCTCCCAGGGTGTCGACCAATCTCACCTGTCAGTCCGTGGCGCAGGCCCCGACCAACCGATCGCCAGCAACGCCGACGCCAACGGCCGCGCCCAGAACCGTCGCGTCGAGGTCAACCTCAAGCCGATTCCGGGTCAGCAGTACTGATCAACATAGAGTATGGGGCTAAGTGGGAGCGAGCTTGCTCGCGAAGGCGATGGCTGAAACGCGAGGTTTGCGGCGGGCGGCCTTGATGGCCTCTTCGCGAGCAAGCTCGCTCTCACAAGTCACTATCAATGCTGCGCCGGATACTGCTCATGCAGTCTGTCCAGCAGGCTGTCTTTCTCTTCCCATAACGCATTGATCCACTGCTGGAATTCCAGGCGGTATTCGCCGTCCTGGTCGTAGTTCTTGCCGAGGAACTGCGGAGGGATTCTGATCTCTTCAAAGTGGGCGACCACGTCCTTCACGTTGCCGCACAGCAGGTCCCAGTAACCAGGTTGGCCGCCCGGATAGTGGATGGTCACGTTGATGATCGATTCCAGCTGTTCACCCATCGCGTCCAGCACGAAGGCGATGCCGCCCGCCTTGGGTTTGAGCAGGTGGCGAAAGGGCGACTGCTGTTGCGCGTGCTTGCCGGCGGTGAAGCGTGTGCCCTCGGCGAAGTTGAAAATCCCCACTGGGTTGTGGCGAAATTTTGCGCAGGTGCGGCGGGTGGTTTCCAGGTCCTTGCCTTTCTTTTCCGGGTGTTTCGCCAGGTAGGCCTTGGAGTAGCGCTTCATGAACGGAAAGCCCAGGGCCCACCACGCCAGGCCAATCACCGGGACCCAGATCAGTTCCTGCTTGAGGAAGAACTTCAGCGGACGAATGCGCCGGTTGAGCACGTATTGCAGCACCATGATGTCGACCCAGCTCTGGTGGTTGCTGGTGACCAGGTACGAATGTTTGTAATCGAGCCCCTCCAGCCCGCTCAGGTGCCAACGGGTGTGGCACAGCAGTCTGATCCAGGCGTTGTTGGTGCCGATCCAGGTTTCATGAATATGGCTCATCAGCCAGTCGGTGAAACGCTGAGCGGCGGAAAAGGGCAGGCAGATCTTGAGCAGGGTGACCGCGAACAGCACCGTGCAACAGACGATGGTGTTAAGCGCCAACAGCAGCGAGGCAATGACGCCGCGCAATGGGGCAGGCAGGAAATCCATGAGGGACAAGGCTCCGCAAAGTGGTCCGACGCCGCAGGTGGGCCTGTGGCGTCGTCAGGTTGTATCAGGAAAGTGTGTCGGCCTGTATCGCCGTCAGTGCGATGGTGTAGACGATGTCATCGACCTGCGCGCCACGTGGCAGGTCGTTCACCGGTTTGCGCAGGCCTTGCAGCATCGGGCCCAGGCTTACACAGTCGGCGCTGCGTTGCACCGCCTTGTAGGTGGTGTTGCCAGTATTGAGGTCGGGGAACACGAACACATTGGCGCGTCCTGCCACCGGGCTGTCCGGGGCCAGTTGGCGGGCGACGTGTTCATTGGCGGCGGCATCATACTGCAGCGGCCCGTCGATCAACAGATCGCGGCGGGTTTCGCGTGCCAGTTGCGTTGCCTCGCGGACCTTCTCGACTTCTTCGCCACTGGCCGAATTGCCGCTGGAATAACTGATCATCGCCACACGCGGCGAGATACCGAACGCAGTGGCCGAATCGGCGCTTTGCAGGGCGATCTCGGACAGTTCGCTGGCGCTTGGGTGCGGGTTCATGATGCAGTCGCCATACATCAGCACCTGCTCGGGAAACAGCATGAAAAACACTGACGACACCAGCGTGCAGCCCGGCGCAGTCTTGATCAGTTGCAGGGCAGGGCGGATGGTGTTGGCCGTGGAATGAACCACGCCGGACACCAGCCCGTCCACTTCATCCAGCGCCAGCATCACCGTGCCGATCACTACAGGGTCTTCAAGTTGTTGCTCGGCCATCGGCGCGTTCAGGCTTTTGCTCTTGCGCAGTTCGACCATCGGCGCGACATAGCGCTCGCGAATCAGGTCCGGGTCGAGAATCTCCAGCCCCGGTGGCAGCTCGATGCCGTGCGCCTGCGCAACCGCCTGTACTTCTTCGGGCCTGGCCAGCAACACACAGCGAGCGATACCGCGCGCCTGGCAAATGGCAGCAGCCTGAATAGTCAGCGGTTCGTTGCCTTCGGGCAGCACGATACGTTTGTTGGCTGCCTGGGCGCGTTGTATCAATTGATAGCGGAACACCGCAGGTGACAGGCGCAGCTCTCGCGGGGTACCGCAGCGCTGGTGCAGCCAGCTGGCGTCCAGATGACTGGCAACGAAGTCGGTGATGATTTCCGCGCGCTCGCGGTCATCGATGGGGATTTCCTTGTTCAACTGATTGAGGCGGTTGGCCGTGTCATAGGAACCAGTGCTGACCGACAGCACCGGCAGGCCAGCCTGAAGCGCGCCCCGGCACAGTTCCATGATGCGCGGGTCGGGCACGGTATCGCTGGTCAACAACAGGCCTGCCAGCGGTACGCCATTGATCGCTGCCAGGCTCACGGCCAGGATGATGTCGTCGCGGTCGCCCGGGGTTACGACCAACACGCCGGGCTTGAGCAGCGGCACGGTATTGAGCACCGTGCGCGCGCAGATGATGATTCTCGACATGCGCCGTTGATCATAGTCGCCCGCATTCAGCACCTGAGCGCCCAGCAATTCGGCCACATCACGGGTACGCGGCGCATTGAGTTCGGCGCGGTAGGGAATGCAGCCCAACAGCCGGAAATCGCCGTTACGCAGCAGCGGCGAATGTTCTTTAAGGCGCGCAGCAAAGACTTCCATGCTTTCTTCGGTGCGCACCTTATTGAGGATGACGCCCAATACTTTCGGGTCCTTGGGGCCGCCAAACAGCTGCGCCTGCAGCTCGACCCTTCCCGACAGCTCGGTCAGCACTTCGTTTTCCGGTGCGGAAACCAGAATGACTTCGGCGTCCAGGCTCTTGGCCAGGTGCAGGTTGACCCGTGCGGCATAGCTCGCGCTGCGGGTCGGCACCATGCCTTCGACCACCAGTACATCCTTGCCGACGGCTGCCTGCTGATAAAGATTGATGATTTCTTCGAGCAGTTCGTCCAGCTGACCGTCGCCCAGCATGCGTTCGACGTGCGCCAGCCCCAGCGGTTTGGGCGGTTTCAGGCCGTGAGTACGGGCCATCAGCTCGGTCGAGCGTTCGGGGCCGAGATCGCCGGGGTGCGGCTGCGCTATCGGTTTGAAGAAACCTACCTTCAAGCCCGCGCGCTCAAGCGTGCGCACCAGGCCCAGGCTAATGGAGGTCAACCCCACACCAAAATCCGTGGGGGCAATGAAAAACGTCTGCATACGGGGTTCTCGATTGGGCAGTGCAAGGGGCGCAGCAGACATGGAACAGCGGCCGGCCAAAAAAGTCAGGAAATCGTCTAACGCGAGTTCTCGGTGCCAAGACTATCGTTATCTGCGGCGTTCGCACACCAGCCGCAACAAAGCGTCTGACCTTTCATCAGTTGACGCTGTACAGGGTCCAGAACCCAGGCGCGCGACTGCCATGGCGGCTGATGGCGCAGGTGCTGAGTGTGGCCGCACGAAAGCAGCACAAACCAGTGTCCTTCTTCATCCTGGCTGAAGCCGATAACCGTTGAACTTTCCAATCTGGGCCGTCTGTCAGAGTTGCGTTCGCTTTCGGGCGATTGCTTGGTTAAACTTGCTCGTTCTTCAATCTTAAGCAAAAGGTCTTGTCCCCATGCCGATCGCCGCCAATAAGGCTGTCTCCATTGACTATACCCTGACCAACGACGCTGGTGAGGTCATCGACAGCTCTGCCGGTGGTGCGCCGCTGGTTTACCTGCAAGGTGCAGGCAACATCATTCCGGGCCTGGAAAAAGCCCTGGAAGGCAAGGAAGTCGGCGACGAGCTGAAAGTTGCCGTCGAGCCGGAAGACGCCTACGGTGAATACTCCGCCGAACTGGTCAGCACCCTGAGCGCCAGCATGTTCGAAGGTGTCGACAAGCTTAAAGTCGGCATGCAGTTCCACGCTTCGGGTCCGGAAAACGGCACGCAGATCGTGACCATCCGCGATCTGGATGGCGATGACGTAACTGTTGACGGCAACCACCCGCTCGCAGGTCAGCGCCTGAACTTCGACGTTAAAGTTGTGGCTATTCGCGACGCCAGTGAAGAAGAAATGGCTCACGGCCATGTTCACGGTGAAGGCGGTCATCAACACTGATTTGTGCTGCTAGGCTCAGGTCACTGAAAAGGCGCCCTGGCTGTTCTGCGATGACGACTTTCGTTGCGCGTTCGGTCATGGTGCCTTTTCAGGTTGTGGCCAGGGTTATTTGTTTCAAAAGGGGTTCTCATGAGTGCTTTTCACGACATCAGATTGAAAGCGCTGGGTGGTCAGGAACTGCCGCTGGCGGATTTCAAGAACAAGGTGGTTCTGGTCGTCAACGTCGCCTCCAAATGCGGGCTCACGCCGCAGTACGCAGCACTTGAAAACCTGTATCAGCAATACCGGGACAAGGGTTTGGTGATATTGGGCCTGCCCTGCAACCAGTTTGCGGGTCAGGAACCCGGCACCGAGCAGGAAATCGCCGAATTCTGTCAGCTCAATTACGGCGTGACTTTCCCGTTGGGCGAAAAGCTCGACGTCAACGGGCCGAACCGCCATTCGCTTTATCGCTTGCTGGCGGGCGAGGGTGCGGAGTTTCCAGGGGACATCACCTGGAATTTCGAAAAGTTTCTGGTGGGCAAAAACGGTGGGGTCAGCGCACGGTTCTCGCCGCGTACTGCACCGGACGATCCTGCAGTGATCCAGGCCATCGAAAAGGCCTTGGCGCACAGCTGATTGCATGGCCTGGGCAGCCTGTTGCGCCTGCCCGGCTATCTTGCGCTGAATTCAAGCTTCTTGACTCAAATAAGCGGGATGAATAGTACTGGGCTCTAACTGATGCCCGGCGATATTCTGCGCGCCTGATCTGGCGCATGTCGCCGTACAGCCATCGACCCTTTTTCTCGTGGAGTCCCGCATGTCGGCTGCAGCCTTGTTCACACCTTTTCGTCTGGGCGGTCTGGAACTGTCGTCGCGCGTAGTTATGGCGCCCATGACCCGTTCGTTCTCGCCGGGGCATGTGCCCAACTCGAAAGTCATCGAGTATTACCGTCGCCGGGCGGCGGCCGGTGTAGGGCTGATCATTACCGAAGGCACGACGGTCAATCACCCGGCGTCCAACGGCTATCCCAACGTTCCGCAGTTTTTTGGCGATGCGCCGCTGGCCGGCTGGAAGAAAGTAGTGGATGCAGTGCACGCCGAGGGCGGCAAAATCGCCCCGCAGCTCTGGCATGTGGGTGCTGTCCGTCGTCTGGGCACCGAACCCGACGGCAGCATCCCGGCGTATGGCCCGATGGAGAAGGTCAAGGACGGCCAGGTGCTGGTGCACGGTATGAGTAAACAGGATATCGATGAGGCCGTTGCAGCCTTTGCCCAGGCCGCAGCCGATGCCAAGGCGATTGGCATGGACGGCGTCGAAATTCATGGGGCTCACGGTTATCTGGTCGATCAGTTCTTCTGGGAGGGCAGCAACCAGCGCAGTGACGAGTACGGCGGCAGCCTGGCCAATCGTTCACGATTTGCCATTGAGCTGATCAAGGCCGTGCGCGCTGCTGTTGGGCCGGACTACCCGATCATCTTCCGTTTCTCACAGTGGAAACAGCAGGATTACAGCGCACGGCTGGTGCAGACACCTGAGGCGTTGGGCGAATTCCTGCAACCGCTGTCCGATGCCGGCGTGGACATCTTCCACTGTTCTACCCGGCGTTTCTGGGAGCCCGAGTTCGAAGGCTCCGAGCTGAACCTGGCGGGCTGGACGCGCGAGCTGACTGGCAAACCGACGATCACAGTCGGCAGCGTCGGGCTGGATGGCGAGTTTCTGCAGTTCATGGTCAATACCGACAAGGTCGCGCAACCCGCCAGTCTCGAACACCTGCTGGAGCGGCTGGGCAACGACGAGTTTGATCTGGTGGCGGTAGGGCGTGCGCTGCTGGTCGACCCGGACTGGGCGCTGAAAGTCCGCGAAGGCCGTGAGCAGGACATCCTGCCGTTCAGTCGAGAGGCACTGACGACACTGGTCTGATGGTCTTGTCGTTTGTCTGCCTGAGCGTTTTGCTGCTTTCGTTCGGGCAGGCGTCACGCAACTGTCGCTCGAACTGATCGATGATAGCCGTCCAGCCTTGGCGGCTGGCGTGCTGCCTGGCGTTCAAGCGCACTCGTCGCAGGTTTTCACTGTCTTCAAGCAGCCAGCGTGCCGCGTCCACAAAAGCCGTTTCGTCGCCCGGCATCGCCAGCGCGCCGTTGTGGCCGTGGCGAATATGCTGGCCGGCAGCGGCTTCGTCATAGGCAACGACGCCCAGCCCTGATGCCAATGCTTCCAGCACCACGTTGCCAAAGGTTTCGGTCAGGCTCGGGAACAGAAACATATCGGCCGAGGCGTAGTGCGTCGCCAGCACTTCGCCGCGCAGCGTGCCGCAGAAGATCGCATCCGGAATCTGCTGCTCAAGCTCGCTGCGCTGAGGCCCATCGCCGACGACGATCAGCTTGATGGTGCGTTGCGGATAACTGTTCTTGAGCGCCTCGAAACCAGTCTTGAGCAGCCCGAGGTTTTTTTCCGGCGCAAGGCGACCGACATGGATGACCCCGATATCCCCTGTTTGCAGGCCCCAGCTTTCGCGTAATGCCTGCGAACACCGGGAGGGGTTGAACAGTTGGCTGTCGACGCCGCGAGACAGCAGCTCGATCCTTTCAAAGCCACGCCGCTCCAGCTCGACCTTCTGGCTGACGCTCGGCACCAGCGTGACGCGCGAACGGTTGTGAAACCAGCGCAGGTAGTGGGTCAGCAGGCGGGTGATGAACCCCATGCCGTATTGCTGCGTGTATTGCGGAAAATTGGTATGAAAGCCGCTGATCACCGCAATCCCCAGGCGCCGCGCTGCCCGCAGTGCCGACAGCCCCAGCGGGCCTTCAGTGGCGATGTACAACACGTCAGGCCGGCGCCGCTGCCAGCGTCGCAACAGCTTGTGCATCGAAGACTGACCCCACTGCAGCCCCGGGTAACCCGGTATCGGCCAGCCCCGGCACAGCACCAGGTCATCGGCAACCCCGGAGTTGATCTCGTCGCTCTGGCGCGGCCGAACCAGCTCGACCCGATGCCCGCGCAACCGCAACCCGTCACAAAGTCGCCCCAAGGTATTGGCAACGCCGTTGATCTCGGGAGTAAAGGTTTCAGTGATCAGGGTGACATTAAGAATCTGGCTCATGAGAGCAGTTTCGGCTGGTGATATTTCGATTATGTGGCGGTTGTGTGAACTTCAATGGCTTCATCGCAACCGCGAAGGTTTATTTCAACCGGCGATTTTGCGGGTCGGCGATTCGCTCCATCGCCGCTGGTCTCGGGAGAAAGTCCTTGTCGTTGATGACAGAGGTGCGTTGTTCAAGGCTCATGTTGTTCATAAAAAAGGTCGAGCGTGGCAGGTCCTGTTTGCCCAGCGTTGCAGATTCGCTCGCCGTAAGGTCTCCGACCCTTTGGCTCAATATCTGAGCAAACCTATCTGATCGCGATTGCGGGATGGTCTCGAGACCGGCAGGTCGGGTGGTGTTGATTGCTCTGGCTGTTGCGGTATTTACGGTGTTTTCCATTGCTCTACAGTTCCTATTGTTTAGCGACAACAGAGCAAGCGCAATGCCAATATGGATAATTGGTTTGGTCCTACACACTTGAGTCAAGCGGGCGGGATGCTGATTTAGTTCGCCTACAGAAACGGACTACATAACACTTTTTGAAACGCTGGCAACGTGTGGTCTTTAGCGGCAACGGTTTGCCGGCAGCCAGTTATAAGCTGGCGGCGGCAAAAACTGAGCGCAACACCTGACCAATCCGGTACGGTGAACCTATGTCATATCATGAACTCAGCATTGAAGAACGCATCACGATCCAGTTTGGCCA
>NZ_ATDK01000044.1 GCF_000444135.1 Pseudomonas avellanae BPIC 631 | reverse complement strand
CCCACAAGGGATTGCAGGTGGGCTTTCAGCACGGCTCGACGCCACATTTCCGCCACCATCAGCACACACGCACATGACAGGTACGCTCCCACAAGGGATTGCAGGTGAGCTTTCAGCACGGCTCGACACCACATTTCCGTCACCATCAGCACACACGCACATGACAGATACACCCACACCCTGCGAGCTTGCTCGCGAAGGCATCACCACTGACCCACCGCTTTCGCGAGCAAGCTCGCGCCCACAAAGAGGTGTATTTTTACTGTTCGAGAGGTCTGCCAGGGTCATGTTCAGCACTTCATGGCCGAAGCGCTGCTCGACCCATTGGTCGTTGTAAAGCGTGTCGAGATAACGCTCGCCCCAGTCCGGCGACAACGCAACCACCACCGCGCCCGGCTCTATCCGCTTGAGCCAGGCGTGCACCGCTGCGATCACCGTTGCCGTCGAGCCGCCGACCAGCATGCCTTTGCTGCGCGCCAGAATGCGGCACATGGCGACAGCGTGTGCTTCCGGGACCATTTCCAATGCATGAATACCGTCGGCATTGAAAATCGGCGGCCGCTGACTGGTGCCCAGACCCGGTATGAAACGACGGCTGGCCGGGGTGCCAAAGGTCACCGAGCCAACACTGTCGACGGCGATGATTTTGGTGGTCGGATGGTGCCGCTGAAAATGCTGCAGGCAGCCCATCAGCGTGCCGGTGGTTCCGGCCCCCACGAACAGGTAATCGACATGGCCGAAATGCCGACTGATCGAGTGCGCCGTGGTCCGCGCATGGGCCCTCGGATTGGCGGCGTTCTCGTATTGATTGAGCCAGACGTAACGCGGATCGCTGGCCACTTTCTCGCGAATCAGCGCGATGCGTGTGCCGAGAAACCCGCCGTTGGCATCCGGAATCTCGACCTGAATAACCTGCGCGCCATAGCTGCGCATCATGCGGATGTTGTGGCTGGAACTGTTCGGATCGACCACGCAGGTAAAGGGTATCCCGCGCTCGGCGCAGATCATCGCCAGCGCCACACCCAGGTTGCCGGATGAAGACTCGATCAGCGTCGTCTGCGGCCCAAGCAGGCCGCGGGCCTGCACGTCATTGACCAAGCCGACGGCGGTCTTGAGCTTGATCGAGCCCGCCGGGTTGAGTGACTCCATTTTAAGGAAAAAATCGGGACCCACACCCGTGACCTTGAGGAAGGTCTGGTCGTGAACAATGTCGCCGAGGCTTTCGTATCCAAGAGCTTTGTGCATGAGGTTCACGTCCACTGTGTCAGCAACGGTGCGTTAGTTGCAGGCTCAACAGACCGTTCAAGAGCATTGGCAATCCGTTCGGCACGCAGCGCCATCAGCGAAAACGACTGGCTGTCGCTGATCCCGTGGCTGCGCTCGGAAAGACCGTTGACCCAGATATTCACGTCGCACGCGCCTTGAGTTGCGACGCGATAATCGCGGTCGATCAGCAGCCCGCCATCCACATCGGCCGCCAGCCAAGGCTGCAACCCGCTCAACAGCGGCGGGATCAGGTACTGCTGATAGCCGGTGCCCAGCACCACGGCATCGACTTCCAGCATCCGGGTGCGCTGACTGAAGGTGTCAGTGAGCTCAATCCGGTAACCGTCGGCGCTATGTTCGATGGCGCTGATCACGCTGTAGGCGTAGGTGTGCAGGCGCGTGCGACCGGCGATGGAGTCCTCGTAGATCAGTGAAAACAGCTTCTGGCTTTCATCCGGGTCGATGCCGGCGTAATTGGTCGCGCGGCTCCAGTCGAGAAAACGCTGGCGGGCTGCGGGGTTCAGGCTGTGGAAGTAATCGACGTGATCGGGGGCAAATACCCGGTTGGGAAACTGGCCCAGCTGGGTGAGTTTGAAACCGGCGGCACGGTGCACTGAGTGCACCTCGATGGCCGGGTCGCGGCTGACCAGTTCCAGCACCGATTCACTGGCGCTCTGCCCTGAGCCCAACACCAGCCAGCGCTTGGGCAGTTGCTTGCCAAAGGCTTGCAGGCGGGTCAGAAACTGCGAGGTGTGAAACAGCGTCGGGCCGAGCAGCGCCTCGAACATTTGTGGAATGCGTGGCGCGCTGCCACTGGACAGCACCAGATTGCGCGCAGTGAAGCTGTCTTGCGGCGTGCGCACTCGTACTTCGTGCAGTCGGCCATTGCGGATCACCGGGTCGATCTCGGTGACCGGCGTATCGAAGCGGGTGTGAGCATCGACTTGCCGGGAGACCCAGCCCAGGTAATCCGACCATTCGTGGCGGCTGGCCGGGCGGCCCAGCAAGCCGAAATCAAACATCCGCCCCTGATCCTTGAGGTACATGGCGAAAGAAAAGCGACTGCGCGGGTTGCGCGGCGTCACCAGGTCGCGAAACACATGATGATTGATGTCGGTCCCGGCCAGCAGCAGCTCGCGATGCCATTGGGTGTCCGGCGCACCTTCCAGATAGCGAATGGACAACGCGCCGAGCGGGTCGCTGGCCTCCCGTGCATCTTCAACGGCGCAGGCCAGCGCAATGCCGGCCGGACCGAAGCCGATACAAATGGCGTCCGAATGCAAAGAGTGTGGTGTCGAGTTACCCATGAAGTTCCTGTCCTTAGAGTTGGCGTAAATGTTGTTCTTGATGTGCGCGGTCATCAGATCGCGGGGTACAGCCCGGCAGGGCCGAGGGCCCAGAGGCGCGTAGATACGTTTCGGCATTCGCCCTGATCGAAGCTGACGACGCCCAGCGGCGTGTTGAACATGGCGCGAGATAACCGGTCCGGCAGCGGTTCGGCGTACCCGTTGCCATTGCCCAGCTCGGCCAGTACGTAAAGCATCAGCAGGCTTTCGCGGAAATAGAGGTGCGGCTCGGCAGCGAACAGCGCCCGGTGCAGCGCGCTGGCCTGACACGCCTGTGCCCCGCTGTCGGGCGCGCCAAAACCGATAACGAAGGTATTGCGCTCATGCTGCGAAGCGACGCCCAGATACGGCGACGCTGCGTCGTCCGTCAGCACCAGCGGCCGAGTGCTGCCCGCCCGCCGACGCGCCTGCCAATGATCGCGACTGGCCTTGAGACGCCCGGCAAATACCTCGACATGGGCGTACTCGCGTTCGTTTACCCGCTGCAGACCGGCGCGGGCCAGTGCTGCGCCGATGGCAACAGCCAGCGCCTGCCCATGCGCGCTGTCATCAGCCTGCACGTGCACGCGCTGCCACTGACGGGACGCCAGCCAACTGACCAGATCACCCGCCAGTTGCCGATCCGAGGGGCAAAACCGAAATACGTTGGGGTGCTCCAGCGTCAGCCGGTCAATCGTTGCCGCAGGCGTCAGCAGCGCGATACCGGCCTGCTGATACAGCGGCGCGGCACTGATCGCGGCGTCGGAAGAAAAATGGCCGACAACCACATCGGCTTGCCAGTCGATCATGTGTTGCGCCACCTCAGCGCCGCGAGCGGCATTGGCTCCGTCATCGAGAAAGTGCCACTGCACCCGCGCAAGGGCCGGAATGCAGTTGCGCGCCACCGCCAGCGCCCGCATGAAAGTCCGTGCATGCGGTGTGTCAGCAGGATCGAACAGCGCACTGACGCCGACCCACAACCCTGGCATACACGATGCGACCGGCGTCATGGCTGCACCCCCGCCAGACCAACGTTCGGCATTGACCGGCGCGGCGACAAGGCAGACCAGCCTGGGCATGACCGGTCTGTTTCAGCCAGATGCGCACGCAACTGCTCGACAGCAATCTGAGCGATGCCTGGGGCAAACTTGAAACCCAGCCCCGACATGCCTGCGGCCAGATAAACCGGACTCTGCTCGGCGCAGAAACCCACCAGCGGACGGCCGTCGGCACTGTAGCTGTCGAAACCCGCCAGCACGTCCAGCACGCGAGCATTGCCTGCAGAAACGCACAGCTGATGGATGCGCGTGCTGGCGTCCTCGGCATGCCGCGCATCAGGCCGGGCCAGATGCTCGGGCCACAGACCGCTGTCGCGCAGGCCACAGCCGGTCTGCACGATCGTGCGGGTCAGCGGGATGGCGTAGCTCTGGGTGACGGCATCGATCACCGGCAGGCTCCAATCGCTTTCAGTCACTACCCGAGCGAGAGGAATCGAACGCGCTTCCAGCCCTGCCTGCAACAAAGGGCGCTGCAACGCTTGCGGCAATAAATGCTGACTCCAGCCACCTGCGGCCACCACCACCGCCCGGCAACGCAGCGTCGTGTCGCCCATTTCGATGTGGACAAGGTCAGGCGCCCGGCACTCGATGGCCTTGATCTCACGATGTTCCAACAGCAAGCCTTGCTGGCGGACCACCTGACACAGCGCAGCAACGGCCTGGCGCACGTTGCCGACGCAGGCGTGGGCCTCGAACAGGTTGATCCGCTCCGCTCTCGCACACTGCGGATAGCGCTCGCCGTCAAGTTCATGGCCTGCCAGCAGACGCATCGGGTAACGCGCGTTGCCGTACTGCTCGATGGAGCGGCACACCGTGCCCAGTTGGTCGGCAGCGGCCCGGTAGATCACCCCGGTACGCGTTAAAGCGCGGGCATACGTGTCGGCGAAAATGCCGTCGTCGATCAGGCCGATGGAATACGCCGCCAGTTCCATCAGCAGCGGATCACTGTCGTACAGGCGCACCAGCCCGCCGGAATAACCGCTTGCCCCCAGGCTGCCGGCCGCGCCTTTGTCGATCAAGGCGACCGACACTCCTGCGCTGCACAGCTTCGCCGCGATACTGGCGCCGGTTATCCCTGCGCCAACCACCGCTATCTCATAATCGATGAACATTGTGGTGCATCCGTTCAGATGGAGTATTCAGCGGCCGAGCCGTTCATCAGCGTGGCGTTGACCCGTGCTTCGGGCAGCCCGAATGCGGTGATGAGCTGCGCGGACATATCCGGAATCAGCGCTTTGCCGGCCACCGCGATGAACGCCACAAAGTGGCTGACAGACCGACCTTCGGCCAGACGTGCGCGGGTGATCGCAATTGCATCCAGCAGCACACCGGCCAAGCCTTTCATGGAGAATTGCGCAGGCTCTGCGGCGCGGCTCCATTGCTGACGCAAGGCTTCCAGCAAACCGGCATCCGTCCCGCATACGCCGCTCCACCCGCTGTCGCCTCGACTTTTTGCAGACTCCAGCAAGGCCGGGAAAAAGCCGTTGAACAGCTCATCCCGCCATTCAAGGAAATGCGTCATTCGAAAATCGCCCTCGCTGTCCTCAGGCGCAATGCTCGCCAGGTACAGGCGCGCGCTGTCGGCGCAGGCCTGACGCGCCAGATCGCCAACCCAGATCGCGTGGTTGCGGCTGGTCGACAGGTTCAGTCCGTCGAGTTTGAGAAACTGATTGGGCACGAAACGCTGGCGGACCTTGATACCCTGCAGCACCGACAATTGCGCCGGGTAGACGATGGCGTGGCTGAACACGCAGTCAAAACCGAGAAAGTGCACCAGCGTGCCTTGCCCCGACTGCCAGTACTGACGAAACAGTTCGGGGCGGCCGATGCTGTCGGCGTACTCACGAAACGCAGCCATGTAGCCGGCCAGGCCCATGAACCAGGTATGCACCCGACACGCGCCGTCGGCTTGCAAGTCGAGCCCACCGTCACCCGGGCGCGTCACGCCCCAGTCGTGCAGGTGCTCCAGCGTGTCGCGCAACCAGCTGTCGAGGGGCTTGCGCCACGCCTGACCGAGCAGGCGATCACTCAACTGCGGCTTGAAATCAGCCAGTTTGAGAAACGCCCGGTGTGCGGTTTTCCACTGCGACGGCTGCTGGCAGAGCTTGCAGTGCAAGCCGCTCATTAGCTCTGCGTCGGGGGCCTGGGCGCAGTTCTCGCACTGGCTGGCATCCGACTCGGCGCCACAGTAGTTGCACTGGCCACGGGCGAACGCCTCGTAACCCCAGACAGCACAATCAGGGCAATACGGCTCACTGGAATCGCGAAACTCAATCGCACCGGTGTCGCGCAACGCCGTGAACACTTCACCCACCGCTTCGGCGAACCAAGGGTTATTGTGCGGGCGCATCCAGTTGTCGGGCTTGATATTGATCGCCGCCAGCGAGGCTTCGATGCGGTCCGAGTTGCGATTGGCCAGCACCACCGGATCGACGCCCTGCTCAAGCCCCTTGCGCAGCATGTAGGACTGGTAATCGTCGGAATAGGAGACCAGCACGCAGTCGTGACCGCGTTGGCGCTGCACACGGGTGAATACGTCAGCGGCCAGAAACGGGCCGGCAATATGGCCGATGTGCAGGTCACCGGTGGGGGTCGGCGGCGTGATGGTCACGATGAACTTACTCATCAAGGCACCCCGTGGTCTCGCTGTGCTGCGCGACGAAGGCGTTGACGTGGTTCATGTCCCACCACACCACGTAGAAATGGAAGTCCTCGGCGGAATCATTGATGACGTAGTGATGGGTGTGTTTCGGAATGGCGGCAATGTCGCCCACCGCAAAATCCATCTGCCTGTCACCCACCACAAGCCGCGCATGGCCCTTGATGGCAATGAAAATCTCTTGGTCGATCTGGGTGTGCGAGGTACTGCTGGTGCCAGGGCGGACCACGCACCAGCCACCCGCGAACGGCATTGGATAGCCCTCCCATGGCAGCAGACGGCTGCCGTCGAGCCCGTACTCATGCACCAGGGCATCAAATGAAGTTTTACGGTGTATATCGAACTTTTCCATGCTCAGTCCCGTACGTTTCAAGTGCGGTAAAGCATGAAATTGTTGCCGGATGTTGGCTATCCGATTGCCAGATAGCTCAAGGGCGAGCAATCGATTTTCTGGATGGCGGATGGCCCAGAATGACGGCTGTCACATCTTTTTTAGCAATGAGCGGTATCGATAATGCTGATAATTGAATCGAGGGCTGCGGTGTTACCTTCGTCGGCGATGAATCGAACATATCTCCCGGCCTCGCGAATCCGCGTCACGAGGTCAGCGAATGACTGCTCTGCTTCATCACTCCTTTGGTTAGATCTTTAAGCCATCTCACATTGCGTGAGGTGGCTTTTTTTTGTTCTGGTTTTTACCAATCTAGAGATCAAAACCATCCACCACATTACGGCGCTCGTTTTCACTGCGCATGTCGTAACTGGCGGTGGTCGAGATATGCGAGTGATGGGCCAGTTTCTGCGCAATCGACAAATCGAACTCTTCGATCACCCGGGTGATAAACGAACGTCGAAAATCGTGCGGCATGATGTCCACGCCAACCTGCCGCCCACGCTGTTTGGCGATGAAGTAAATGGCGTGTTTGGTGATTCTGTCGCGGGTGATGTGGCTGCCGCGTCGAATCCGGTTGAACAGAAACAGATCATCGCCCTGCCCGGGCTGAAGGCACGAACGGCGCAGTTCCAGCCAGTCGTTCAAGGCCTTGAACGCCCACTCGGGGGCGTATTTGATCAACTGCTTGTTGCCCTTGCCCATGACCCGCAGGCTGCGTTCGGCAAAATCGATCTGGGCCAAGTCCAGGTTGACCGACTCGGACTTGCGCATTCCCGACCCGTACAAGATGGCGATGATTGCGGCATCACGCCTCCCTTGCGGCCTGGGGTCTGCCGCACAGGCTTCCATCAGTTCACGAATCAGCGTGCGGCGGATGTTGCGGCCCTTGGCCAGTCGCGTGCCGCTGACCGGTTTTATCGAGCGGATCTTCAACAATTGATCGTGGCTGATCAGGTCGTGCCGCCAGGCTTCGTTCATGACGCCGCGAATGGCATTCACGTACAGCGAGGTGGTGTTGGGTGCGTAATCATCTTCGCGCAGCGTAGCCACCAACGCAGTGACATGGCCGGGCTGCAATGTGTGCCAGGGGATGTCATGAATATCCACGTCAGCCATGCCCAGCCGGTCAGCCGCGTCCTGCAGCACGTAGGTCATGGTCAGGCGGCTTGAAGGGGCAAGACGATCGAGGTACAGCCGCAACGGCTTGTTGACGTCCGGCAACGAAGGCTGGCTGATGACGCGTGCAGTCTGGTCGGTGTGCGGGTCTTGCGGCATGTGCAGCGACGCCTTTTCGGGTGCAAGTGCGTAGAGAATAGCCCCTGCACTCTTTGTTCGTGATTCGTGTCAGGCGGCTGACTTTAGCACGGGGGCTTTGGCCCGGCACTCTCCGCTCGGCACGCGTTCAGCGCAGCGGGCAATCCTCGGTAACACCTTGCCGCTTGAACCAAGCCCTGCCTGAGATAGCGTTGGGCGTCTTTTCTGACATCAACCGTGAGCACGTACCTTGACCCTGGCGACCCAATCCATTGCACGTCGTAAGGCGGCTGCCGGTTTCTGGCTGTTGGCCCACCAGGTCAGCCAGCGCAGCGACGCCGAGCGACTGGCAAACATTCGGGCGGGTTTTGCGCCCGGCTGGATCCGCACTCTGCGCGACGCTCTCAGCCTTTGCCCGCGGCAAATGGAAGCGTTGTTCAACGCCTCGACGTCAACGCTGGAACGCCGCCAGCGTCAACAGCAGCCGTTGAGCCTGGTGGCCTCGGAGCGTGTGGATCGCGTCGCGATAATTGCCAGTCACGCCCTGCGCGTGTTTGAAACACCCGAACGCGCTGGCAAATGGCTGATCACCCGCAATACGGCACTGGGTGGTCATACGCCGTTGCACTTATGCGACACCGCAATTGGCAGCGCTCAGGTGCATCAAGCGCTTGAAGCCTGCGTGAGAACCTGAACGGTAATCGACGGTGTCGAGCCGACTCAACGCGCGGTGTCCACCACCACCCGACCGCGGACCTGCCCTGCGATCAGTTGCGGGGCGATGTCGATCACCTCACTCAAGCCGACTTCCCGGCTGATCAGCGGCAGCAGCGATAGGTCCAGATCACTCGCCAGCCTGGACCAGGCTTCAAGCCGGTCAGCACGAGGGCGTGTCACGCTGTCGATACCAGCCAGCGTGATGCCGCGCAGAATGAAGGGCGCCACCGACCCCGGAAAATCCATTCCCTGCGCCAGGCCACAGGCCGCCACCACACCGCGATAACGAATCCCGGCGCACACATTGGCCAGGGTGTGGCTGCCCACCGAGTCAATCGCCGCCGCCCATTGCTCCTTTGCCAACGGCCGCCCCGGTTGGGACAAGGTTTGACGATCGATAATCTGCGCCGCGCCAAGTGTGTGCAGGTACTCGCTTTGCGCCACGCGCCCGGTTGAGGCAATCACCCGGTAACCCAGCCTGGCAAGAATCGCGATGGCAAAACCGCCGACGCCACCATTGGCACCGGTCACCAGCACGTCGCCGTGGTCGGGCGTCAAGCCTTGTTTTTCCAGGGCAATCACGCTGAGCATGGCCGTGTAGCCTGCCGTGCCTATGGCCATCGCCTGCGCAGGCGTAAAAGCGTGCGGCAAGGGGATCAGCCATTCGCTTTTCAGCCGGGCCTTCTGCGCCAGACCGCCCCAATGGCCTTCACCCACGCCCCAGCCATTGAGCAGCACCTTGTCGCCCACCTTGAACTCGGGCGTATCGCTGGCTTCGACCGTACCCGCCAGGTCGATGCCCGGCACCATTGGAAAGCTGCGCACAATCGGGCTTTGACCGGTGATCGCCAGCGCGTCCTTATAGTTGAGCGTACTGTGCGACACGCTTACCGTCACGTCACCTGGCGGCAATTGCGCTTGGTCGATATCGGTCAGTTTGACGCTGTAACCGGCTTCACTCTTGTCGATCAAAATGCCCTTGAACATGTGCGCCTCCAATTTAGACTGATCGTCTTTAAATAGCCCTGAGAAGATACAGAGCTTAAGAAATCACTGCGGCAAACCGCGTAGATAGCCAGCAATAAAGGTATTCAATGGTTTGTCGCTTTTGACCAGCCGGGCGCGGAGCACCGCCCCTTCCCAGCCGATCCAGAAAAATGCCGCCAATTCATGGCAGTCAGCACGCCTGCACAATTCGCCACTGGCTTGCGCAGCGCTCAGGCAAGCTGCCAGCTTCGACTGCCAATCGAGCAGAATCTGTTCCAGAGTGTCGCGAAACCCTTCCGGCAACAGGCCGACTTCCTGACCCAGATTGCCAACCATGCACCCGCGTCGATAGTCTTGGCGCGCCATGCCGTCCTTGGCGCTCTGGACGAAACCGACCAGCCGTTCCAGTGGCGACAGCGCTTCGTCCAGCAGCCAGCGGTCCAGCCGTTGGGCGAAATAACGAGAATATTCCTCCAGCACTGCCCGGCCGAAAGCCTCCTTGCTGGGGAAGTAGTGATAGAACGAACCTTTGGGAATGCCGACTTCCTTGAGGATGTAATCCAGCCCGGTGGCCGAGAAGCTTTGCTCGGTCAGCACTTCCAGACCGCGACGCAGCAGTACCTCGCGGGTTTCGAGGTTGTCGCGGTCCACCTTGGGGGGCCGGCCGGGGCGTCTGGCTTTCAGGGGCAATTGAGTCATGCTGGGATATTAGACCGATCGTTTTTTATGTCAACCAAGCCGCGCGTGCTCAGTCTTCCGGCAAAAATGCCGATTGCCATTCACGGCCGTCTCACGCTCAATGGCCGCTGCCTGATTGCCAGGGAAATGGAGAACACATGAGCCAATGGCCTGATACTCGCATTCTTGAGCTGTTCCACATTGAAGTGCCTGTTCTGCTGGCACCTATGGCCGGCGCCAGCGGTTCGCCGATGGCCATCGCTGTAGCTAAAGCAGGAGGCCTGGCGTCGCTGCCCTGCGCCATGCTGACGCTCGATCAGATCACTGAGGAGGTAGCGGTTTTTCGACAGCACGCCGGAAGCGCCCCGCTCAATCTGAATTTTTTCTGCCACACGCCCCCAGACTTCAACGCCGAGCGGGCTGAACGCTGGAAGCAGGCGCTCAAGCCCTATTACGAGGCACTGGGCGCCGACTTCGATGCGCCGACGCCGGTTTCCAACCGAGCGCCTTTCGACAGCGACACCTGCGCACTGGTCGAGCGCTTGAAGCCTGAGGTGGTGAGTTTTCACTTCGGCCTGCCAGAACAAGCGTTAATGGAGCGTGTCAGGGCCACCGGCGCAAAAATCATCGCCTCCGCCACCACGGTCGAAGAAGCCGTCTGGCTGGAGCAGCAGGGTTGCGATGCGGTGATTGCGATGGGCTACGAAGCCGGTGGCCATCGTGGGCTGTTTCTCAGCGATCAACTGCACACCCAGGTCGGCACCTTTGCACTGGTGCCGCAGATCGCCGATGCCGTGAAGATCCCGGTCATTGCGGCGGGCGGCATTGCCGATGGGCGCGGCGTTGCAGCCGCGTTTGTGCTGGGCGCCTCGGCGGTTCAGGTCGGCACCGCCTATCTGTTCTGCCCGCAAGCCAGCGTCAGCGCACTGCACCGACAAGCCTTGCTCGACGCCACAGACAGCCAGACAGCGCTCACCAACATCTTCACCGGTCGCCCTGCACGCGGCATTATCAACCGGATCATGCGTGAAGCAGGCCCGATCAGCGCCCTCGCCCCGGCCTTTCCACTGTCAGGCGGCGCACTCATGCCTTTGCGCGCAATCGCGGAAAAACAACACAGCAGCGACTTCACAAACCTCTGGGCAGGCCAGGCGGTCGGCATCAAGCATCAACTGCATGCAACCGAGCTGACCCGGCAACTGGCTGAAAATGCGCTGAAAATTCTTTCTCCTCGCTGAAACAACGCTTTCAGAAAAGCAGGCTATCGCTATATATTTAAATATATAGCGAAACGCCTTTATTCCGACGGCGTGTATCTTCATCACTCAGGAGCTGTTTCATGCGAACCATCACGCTGCGCGCCGTCCTCAAGTTTTCCACCTTGGCGCTGGCCATGTCCGGCGCTGCCTACGCCAACGCCGATGAAGTGCAGGTTGCGGTTGCGGCCAACTTCACCGCGCCGATCCAGGCCATTGCCACCGATTTCGAGAAAGATACCGGGCACAAGCTGGTCGCCGCGTTTGGCGCTACAGGCCAGTTTTACACCCAGATCAAGAACGGCGCGCCGTTCGAGGTGTTCCTGTCGGCCGACGATACCACCCCGGCAAAGCTTGAGCAGGAAGGCGACACCGTGAAGGGCTCGCGCTTCACCTACGCCATCGGCACACTGGCGCTGTGGTCGGCCAAAGAAGGCTACGTCGACAGCAAGGGCGAGGTGCTCAAGGCCAATCAGTATCAGCACCTGTCGATCGCCAACCCAAAAGCGGCACCTTACGGCCTGGCGGCGACCCAGGTGCTGAGCAAGCTGGGCCTGACTGACGCGACCAAGGCGAAGATCGTCGAAGGCCAGAGCATCACCCAGGCTTATCAATTTGTCTCGACCGGCAATGCAGAACTGGGCTTTGTCGCCCTGTCGCAGATCTACAAGGACGGCAAGCTGACCAGCGGCTCGGCGTGGATCGTACCGGACTCGTTGCATGACCCGATCAAGCAGGACGCCGTAATCCTTACCAAAGGCAAGGACAATGCCGCCGCCAAGGCGCTGGTTGAATACCTGAAAGGCCCGAAAGCCGCCGCGATCATCAAGTCCTTCGGATACCAGCTGTAAATGCCGCTGGGGAGTGCCGATATTGCGGCGATCTGGCTGACGCTGAAGCTGGCGTCGCTGACCACCGTCATCCTGCTGATCATCGGCACGCCCATCGCGCTGTGGCTGGCGCGCACCGATTCGTGGCTCAAGGGGCCGATTGGCGCGGTCGTCGCCCTCCCCCTGGTGCTGCCACCGACCGTCATCGGTTTTTATCTGCTGCTACTGCTCGGGCCTAACGGTGCGGTGGGGCAACTTACCCAAAGCCTGGGGCTGGGCACGCTGACGTTCAGTTTTACCGGGCTGGTCATTGGCTCGGTGCTGTACTCGATGCCGTTCGTGGTGCAGCCGTTGCAGAATGCCTTTGCAGCCATCGGCAGCCGCCCACTGGAGGTCGCCGCCACTTTGCGGGCAGGGCCATGGGATACGTTCTTTCATGTGATTCTGCCACTGGCAAAGCCCGGCTTTATCACCGGGGCAATTCTGGGCTTTGCTCACACAGTCGGCGAGTTCGGCGTGGTGCTGATGATCGGCGGCAACATTCCTGAAAAGACCCGCGTGGTGTCGGTGCAGATCTTCGATCACGTCGAGTCCATGGAGTACCTGCAAGCGCACTGGCTGGCTGGCGCGATGCTGGTTTTTTCCTTTCTGGCGCTGCTGGCACTTTATTCCAGCGGCAAATCCAAAACGGGTTGGGGCTGATTCATGGTGTCGCCGATAGAAGTTCGCCTGCAGATGAGCTACCCGGAGTTTACGGTGAGTACCGACCTTACGCTGCCCGCCTCAGGCATCACGGCATTGTTCGGCCCGTCCGGTTCGGGCAAGACAACCTGCCTGCGTTGCATCGCCGGGCTGGAAAAAGCCGAACAGGGTTTTATTCGCGTTCATGGCGAGGTCTGGCAGGACAGCGAAAACGGAGTCTTTCTGGCCCCGCACAAACGCGCAATCGGCTATGTCTTTCAGGAAGCCAGCCTGTTTGCGCACTTGTCGGTACGCGCCAACCTGGAATTCGGCCTGAAACGCATCCCGCGCCCACAACGCCGCATCGAGTTACGGCAGGCGACCGAACTGCTCGGCATCAATCATTTGCTGGAACGTCGCCCTGAAAAGCTGTCCGGAGGTGAGCGTCAACGTGTCGGCATCGCGCGGGCCTTGCTGACCAGCCCACGCCTGATGCTGCTCGATGAGCCGCTGGCGGCGCTGGACGCCAAACGCAAGGGTGAAATCCTGCCCTATCTGGAACGCCTGCACCGCGAGCTGGACATCCCCATGCTGTATGTCAGCCACGCTCAGGACGAGGTGGCGCGGCTGGCCGATCATCTGGTGTTGCTTGAGGCCGGCAAGGTGCTGGCCAGCGGCCCGATCCGCGAAACACTGGCCCGCCTGGACCTGCCGCTGGCCATGGGCGACGATGCAGGCGTGGTCATCGAAGGCACGGTCAGCGCCTACGACCGTCATTATCAACTGCTGACCGTCACCCTGCCGGGCAGCAGCCTGTGCATGCGCGTCGCACATGCCGAACTGCAGATCGGCACCCTGCTCCGCGTCAAGGTTCAGGCCCGGGACGTCAGCCTGAACCTGCAACCTGATGACCACAGCAGCATCCTCAACCGGCTGCCGGTCACCGTGGTGGAAGAAGCGCTCGCCGACAACCTCGCCCACGTGCTGGTGAAACTCAACGCTGGCGGTACGCCCTTGCTGGCGCGGATCACCCGCTACTCCAGCGACCAGTTGAACCTGCACAGAGGCCAGACACTGTGGGCGCAGATCAAGGCGGTCGCGGTGCTGGCGTGATGCTCCAAAAAAAACGAGCAGGCAACAAATAAACGGCACCTCAGGAAAACGCCGAGGTCAGTGTTTTTAACTGCCTCTGGAAATCAGCCATGCCTGACTCGACTGCCATCAGCCCGCCCGCCAGTGACCTGCATTACGTAGACGACACTCAACCGGGCCTGACCCGCAAGATACTGCGCGAAAAATTTGCCTACTTCGATACCCAGGGCAAGCGCATCAAGGACGAGTCGGAGATCAAGCGCATCAACGCACTGGCAGTCCCGCCCGCCTACACCGATGTGTGGATCTGCGCCGACCCGATGGGCCATCTGCAGGCCACCGGGCGTGACGCTCGTGGCCGCAAACAGTACCGCTATCACCCGCGCTGGCGCGAGATTCGTGATCAGGACAAATACTCGCGCCTGATCGAGTTTGGTCACGCGCTGCCCAAGGTGCGCAAACAGATCGAAGCGCAACTAACCCAGCCGGGCATGGGTCGGGAAAAGGTCATGGCGACGGTTATTTCACTGCTTGATGCGACGCTGATCCGCATCGGTAACAGTCAGTACGCCAAGGAAAACCGCTCTTATGGCCTGACCACCCTGCGCAACAAGCATGTGGAGGTCAAAGGCGGCCAGATTCTCTTCGAGTTCCGCGGTAAAAGCGGCGTCGAACACAAGGTCAGCGTCAAAGACCGGCGTCTGGCCGGTGTCATCAAGCGCTGCATGGAGCTGCCGGGGCAGAACCTGTTTCAGTATCTGGACGACGACGGCGTGCGCCATGCCGTGACCTCCTCCGACATCAACGCCTACCTGCAAAGCCTTACCGGCTCGGACTTCACCGCCAAGGACTACCGAACCTGGGCTGCCAGCGCACTCGCACTGGCCACCTTGCAAAAGCTGCACTGGGAACCGGAAGCCGATGCCAAACGGCACATCGTCGACATGGTCAAGGCCGTTTCCAAACAACTGGGCAACACCCCGGCCATCTGCCGCAAATGCTACATCCACCCAGCGGTGCTGGAAGGCTTCCTGCTCGGCAACCTGGCCAAACTCCCGCGCTCAAGGCAACGCAAAGGCTTGCGCCTGGAAGAAGTCGCGCTGGCCAGTTACCTGCGAATTCTTGCCGACAAGGTCGAAGCCGTGGTGAAAGAAAGCAAAGCCTGAGCAGCCTGAGGCCCGTGAGTCAGCCTTCGCTGCTGCAACATTTCGTAGCCTCATGATTTGCCAAGCATTTCTGACAGGCCGGAAAGCGACGTCTTGTGCCATTTGAGTCGCTTTCACGCTTGCTTCATGGGGGCCGGGTGTATATATTCCCTGCTCTTGGCGCTACCGCCCCGATGGCGAAATTGGTAGACGCAAGGGACTTAAAATCCCTCGTCCTTTGGACGTGCCGGTTCGACCCCGGCTCGGGGCACCATTTAAAATCAAGGGGTTACGTGGCTTTAGTCGCATCCCCCTTGAGCTTCATGCTCCGCAATAATTAATGCTGCTCCGCAACTCGTCGTAAACCCTACCCTCCCGGCGTCCTGCCGACGAACACCACTCCCCAAACCCAAACCACTCAACTACTGTATACACATACAGCAATTGAGAATCACCCCCATGAACGAGAGCGATAGCTCAGACGCCTTGGCCGAATGGCACAAAAGGCTCAACGACAGGAGGCAATGGACGAACCCTGCAATCACATACCGGTTTCTGGCGCGCATGGCCGAAGACATGCAGGCTGGCGGGCTGGTCGATCCATTGGAGCGCTTTGAGCTCTTCGAACTGGCCAGCGCTGCCTTCTGCCACTTCACCGAGGAAGGCAACCATGAATGGAGGCACCAGGCGTCTGACTATCTGGCCTACAACAAGGGCGGCATTGTGGTCGGCAGCCTGCTGAACTCCCGATACGTGCTTCATGAGGCCGACCAGTCTCCCTACCATGCCGCCCACTTTGCTTTTCTCGATGAGAAAAACAACCTCATCATGAGGGACTATAAGAAGTACGGCGTGCTTGAGGGTCGCTACATCTATACCGAAACCGGCCAGACGCTGACGCTGGTTGAGCAATCCAGGCAGATCAACGGCGTGAGCTATCAACGCCTGAGCGATGAGGATCAATATCGAGTGCTCGTCGACGCTTCAGCGGTAGCCCTCGACCAAGGCGACTTCAAGGCCTACGTTTCGCTGTGGGAGCGTCATAGCTACTCGATATTTATCAGATGCCTTCACTGCCTCGACGGATTCGCAGTGCGTGACGATTGCACGCACTGCGATGGACGAGGCTTTATCGAAGACCCGGAATGCCCGAACATACTGCCTTCGACAGTTCAGCGCACCAAAGCGTCATAGGCCGCTTCGCACGCCTTCCCCGCTATTCGGGATCGGCCATGAGCTTTTGCCATTTCTCCCGCTCTCTGGCCAATCCTTCTACGCAACTAGGTATGCAAATATCCGGCGCCGGGAGCTGCCTAGCATTTTCGGGCAAAGCTGGGATGGCCCATTTCTTCAGGCCTGCGGAGGCGGCGGCAGAGAATTTTATAGGAGCGTAGCTTTCAATAACCTCTACCGCCCACCCGCGCAGATCGGGATCTTGACCTTCAGCCTTTTCGCGCAGTATCTGGGTAGCCATCCCAACATAATCTTTTTTTATCCCGTCTTCGGCGATCTGTTTCTGAACGGAATATCCAGCAATAGCCAAAATCACGGGTATCGCGATAGAGGCAGCTATGGATGCAATAGATTGGATTTTCTCAAGGTTGGTCTGGCTTGGCTGCAAATCACTATCTCCCTGGTTCACTGGCATGAGTAGGCTACGGCAAGAAGCTCCCGCTCGTAACCAATTCTTTGTCTGCGCTCAGCCAATAGCGCCCTCACCTTCACTTCCAGTGAGTCGCCCTTCCTGAGACCTGCCGCCGCGAACTGCGGCTCAACAACTATCGGGGCGCGGCATGGAACCTGCACCGGCACCTCGACGCGCACCGTGCGAATCTCAGGGGCTGGCGTGGCGCACCCGGCCAGCGCCAGCACTATCAGTGTGACCATGATTCTCATAACCCCAACTCCCGGTCAATGATCGACATTGCTGCCGTAGCCGGTTCGCCACCGGTTCTTTCCTGTTGGATGCGGTTGGCGGCAGCGTAGTCGGGCTGTGATTTGGTCTTGGCGTCATCGACGGCGACCTTTGCCGCCTGCGCCCGATCCTCTCCAGCCTTCACCAGCTTGCCCAGTGCCAGGCCCTGCTCAGTCGTCAGGGACAGCAGGCTGCCGTTCACGGATTTCTCTGTGGCCAGCTGCTCGTTCGCGGTGTCGAGCAATGGTCGATAGTGCCGAGAGGCCAGCCAGCCGCCTGCAGCAACTCCGACACCCAGCACGATCAGGACGGCCAGCAGCACGCCGATCACCCGCCACGGCAGGGCCTTCACGCCAGCACCTCAAGCGCTCGGTCGTACAGCGCCTTCCGATCAGCCAGGCCATTCGTGCCGCCGTTGATACGCTTGGTGATGGTCACGAACTCGCGCTTGTCGGCCAGCGTATTGAGCGCGGCCCGGTGCCAGAACCACGCCGCCGACATCGCGGCGTGCTGCGCCAGCTCGAGCAATTCGGGATGGTTGATCAGATCCAAGCCCAGCGCTTCGGCGCACTCGGCATAGTTTGCCCGCCCGGTGATCTGTATCAGGCCGCGCCCACGGTATTTGGAGCCATCGCCCGGCACGGTATTGCCCAGGTCTTTGCGCCCTTCGTACCCCAGCTGCTGCGTAGTCGGCCCCCAGATCTCGCGCACGTAACGCAGCTGACCGGACTCATGGCCGACCTGGGCAATGAATGCCGCGATGCGCAGCGGGGTCACGATCTGGTACTTGCTCATCGCTGTATTGAGGACAGGTGCAAAAACGCCGGCTCTCTGGCCGGCGTTCGGGAGGATCTGCAGCAACTGCTGCGATGTGATGGACATTCGGTTTTCTCCAAACAAAAAACTCGGGGCTACCGAGGAAAAACATTGATGTGTCCTCCCTATAACTGAAACCGTCAGTTAGGTATCAATTAAACAAGGAGGCTTTATGAATATGAAGTGCGTGATGTTGCTGATGATTGCGCTGATTTCTGGGTGTGCAAACTACAGCCCCGGCAAATTCGGTGGCACAGAGAACCCTCGCAACATATCCTGCAACGCGACCCCGCCAAATCAGCCTGGATGCTATGGAGCAACCACAAAATACCGGCTGTTCAATTGATCATTGGCTGACACGTCAAGGCTGCTCTTGAAGATCGTTCATGGGTGCGGCGGCTATCGTCGGAATAGCAGGAGCATCGGGCCAGACAGGCGCGTGATGCCATGTAGCTTGGGCGGTCACCTTGCCCAGCGCGAACTTGTAGGCCTTCCACGTCCTGAGAACAGGGGCAAGCGCCGTAGCCTCTTCCTCTTCCTGCTTGGTCGCCTCTCCGGCCTCGATTCCATAGCCCAGCGTTTCAATGCGGTCCTGAATGCGGGCTATCTGTTGAGCGGCCGCACTGCTCCGCTCAAGCAAATCACTCTTCGCCTTGGCTAGGGATCGAGCGTCGGAAGCTGCCTCTTTCATTTCTTTGGTAATTAATTGCGCCCAGTCAATGTTGGACATATGTTCAGGTCCTTTAAGCCGTTTCTATCAGAGGTAGCGCTTTCGGAAACTGGATGATGCCGTCAGGTACATCAGTTAGGTCAGCGGGGTAGGCTTGCTCAGGGCTGTAATTTGCGGGGACTGGTAAAATCAGGCATACGATAAGTTGCCCGCCATCAAAACTAACGTCATCCCATATCCATTCACATGCAATGGCAGATCTCGGCAACGTCCCCCCTTCTTGCATTGGCGAAAAGTCGAACGTATCTCCATTAATCTTCAATGCCATACCGTTTTTTTCTACAACAAATTCATCATCCCGTCGCTGGGGAGCTATTTTGATAATCATTAGAACCACCTGCCAACGGCTATATAACAAAGGTACGAAGATGCGGTACTCGACGGGGAAACAACTCGACCGATGATGCCCGTAGCAGTGGCACTACCATCGGATGCACCCCAACAAAAGTAACCATTAGACGTGATGGCCTGCATCGTCACTGCCGGAACAGCAGCAAATGGTGCAGGAAATACGAAAGAAACACCGCCTGAGTAGAAGATCGGTCCACCGCCCTGGCTAGCCGCCATTGGGGTTGGCGATATCCCTCGGCAAATCATTGTGCCGTCCAAATACTTTGTGAACGTGCCGCCGTTCAAATTACCCGTTTCTATTATAGCGCCTGTTGGCAAGCCTCCTGACTGTGAAACAGTTCCGACCGCGTTGCCTTCGTGGTAAATCGTTCGCGCTACAGCCCCCATCGAAAACCCGCCGATCTTGAATTTATTGTCGGTATCAATACCTAAGTGAAGTCCGAACGCACCATCCCGAATAAAAGTCATGACCGCAGATGCGTTATTGTTATTGCCGTTACCGATCCGCAGAGCTGTATTACCGTCGTTATTAGAGGAACTGATCGCAGCTATACCAGGCGGCGCCCCAGAAAAAAGACTTGTGCCTATGGATGAGTTGCCTACCCCGAGGCGGATACCACCAAGAGCCTGGATTGCTTCGCCTGCAGTCTTCTTCCCGGTGCCACCTTGCTCAATTGTCAATGCTGTTGTCAGGCCAGACAGGGAAAGGATATCGCCGTTATTCCCGCTGGCGGCGGCCGCAAGTGCTGCGCGTACGCCCTCGCGCGTACCAGAAGTGCCCAGCACCGCAAGCGTAGAGCCGAACTGGTTGACCAGCGCCCGAAGCGCATCAGCAGAATCCTTGACGTAGCCCTGCATCGGAGCCAGCGCATACCCGCCCGCGTTGTTGGTGGCGCCCTGATAGTTCGGCGCAATCGACATCGCGGTATTGCTGGCGATGTTGGTCACCTCATACCAGCCGCCATCTGGCCCGCGAAAGCCGTCGCCTACCCTGCTGTTTGCGATGAAAGCGGTATTGGTGCCGATGACCGCGTTCGAATTTTGGGTGACGGAAACCGTACCCGACTTGTACCAAGGCATGATGTTTACTCAATCAATTGATGGGTCAGACGTTCATCTTTGCAAAGACTGCTGGCAGAAAAAATGCTGTCGGATTAGCTGGCGCAGTGGTGATTGCATAAAGCTTATTATTCGGAAAGTCCCACCAGCAATACAGCCCTCTTGATATCCCACTACCCGAGTTCAGCCCCATTCCGAACGAGTTAATAAGTAGATATTCGTTCTCGGGAAAATTAAAAGGCACCGAGTAATAGCAGCGAACAAAGTTTTGCGAAGAATAATCGTACCGCTCATAACTCCAGTTTTGAAACGCGCGGGTAAAGTTTGCGCTCGGCGTTCCAGAATCAAATAGCAGATTTGTCGCGCCATCCCATAGACGCATGCCGTAATCCGCCACCGGCTGCGCCGAAAACTGCGCGACAAAATATCGCCCATTGGGTTGCGCGGTATTCACGTCATATGCTCGGACGTAGAACCCTGTCCAGTTACCAGCCGCCCCCACAAGACGCATCATGCAAAGACCTGCAACTGCATTCACAGGGCGGTTTCAGAGGCTGAGTGCAACACCCGGCTATTGAGTTAGGGATGGACTCTCATGATGCTTGGACATCATTTCCGTCATCATTTCGATAGGGCATCTGTA
>NZ_ATDK01000043.1 GCF_000444135.1 Pseudomonas avellanae BPIC 631 | reverse complement strand
TGTCTACACCCTCTAGGCTCTGTACGAAAAGTGGCTGCGCTCGGTGATGCTGCGTTAAAAACAGGCTCGGAATGCTCATTTACAACCCGTAGAGTCGAACGCGACCACGGCCGTTCCTCGCCTGTTTTTGCCTTGCCTGACCTTCGCTCGCCGACTTTTCGTACAGAGCCTAGGCTCGACACGCGATATGGGCGATCATCCCCGGCTGAATACCGATCATTACCTGCGTTGATGCCATGACCCGTGCCCAGAAAACCGTTTTTATTGTCGCCGCCATTGTAGCCCTCGTTCTGGGCCTCGTGCTCAGCCGCCTGCTGCCTGGTGGCGGGCCGAACAATCAGGCTGCGCTTAATGAGGCAGGTATTGTTCTGCTGCCGAAAAGCCGGAAGTTGCCAGCGCTGAGCATGATCGACCAAAACGGTGCGGCAGTGGCCCTTGATGGCTTGAAAGACCAGTGGACGCTGATGTTCTTCGGCTACACGTTCTGCCCGGACATCTGCCCGACGACGCTGGCGCAGATAAAGCAGATTCGCAGTGAATTACCCAAGGCAGCGCTCGAGCGAATGCGCGTGGTGCTGGTCAGCGTTGACCCCAACCGCGACACCCCGCAGCAACTCAAGGAATACCTGAGCTATTTCGACCCCCAGTACATCGGCCTGACCGCGCCAGTGGCCGACATCCAGAAACTGGCCAACAGCGTGAGCATTCCGTTCATACCCGCCGATACCAGCAAACCGAATTACTTTGTCGACCACAGCGGCAACCTGGCCCTGATCGGCCCGGACGGCACCCAACGAGGCTTTATCCGCGCCCCGCTGAATAACCAGAAACTGGCGAAGCAATTGCCGGGGTTGCTGGAGAGGGATTAGGCAGGGCATTGCAAGGGGCGTCATTGAGCGCTGGTTCCGCACAGCGATGGGCTGCGAAGCGACCCTGAAACAGGTTACCTCGGTTATGCCTGATGTACCGCATGCAACGGTTTTGCTGCCGGTTCCCGGCAGTTCGCGAGCAAGCTCGCTCCCACAGAAGCCATGTACTCGATGTCCATGTGGGAGCGAGCTTGCTCGCGAAGACGGACTGACTGAGGTTACAACGGCTGCGGAGCGGCCCCGAACCGGGACACCTCGGTTGTGTCTGGCACTCCGAGGCGGCCGTTTTGCAGGTATGACGCAGCGCAATCAGATCAAAACGCCGGAACCACAGCGCCTTTGTACTTCTCGGCCAGGAAGGTTTTCACTTCAGGGCTTTGCAGGGCTGCGACCAGTTTCTTGATGGCGTCCGAGTCCTTGTTGTCCGGGCGGGTAACCAGGATGTTCGCGTAAGGCGAATCGGCACCTTCGATGATCAACGCATCCTTGGTCGGATCGAGCTTGGCGCTCAGCGCGTAGTTGGTGTTGATCAGCGCCAGATCGACCTGGGTCAGCACGCGTGGCAGCGTGGCAGCTTCCAGCTCGCGAAATTTCAGGTCTTTCGGGTTGTTCACGACATCCGACGGCTTGGACAGGATGTTGCTTGGGTCTTTCAGCGTGATCAGACCCGCCTTGGCCAACAACAGCAAGGCACGGCCTTCGTTGGTGGCGTCGTTGGGCAGCGCGACGTTGGCACCGTTAGGCAGCTCTTCCAGCTTCTTGAACTTGTCCGAGTACGCGCCGAAGGGTTCTACGTGAACCTTGGCCACTGCGACCAGATCAGTACCCTTGCCCTTGTTGTACTCATCCAGATACGGCTGATGCTGGAAGAAGTTCGCGTCCAGATGCTTCTGCGACACCTGTGCGTTGGGCTGGATGTAATCGTTGAATACCTTGATCTCCAGGTCCACACCCTCTTTGGCGAGGGTTGGTTTTACGAACTCGAGGATCTCGGCGTGCGGCACGGCAGAGGCCGCGACGGTCAGGGTTTCGTTGGCCTGCACGGACAAGGCGGTAACAGCGGCGAATATGGCCAATAACTTCTTCATGCAACAACTCCTTTGAGGCCCGCAAAAGGCGGGCCGATGCCAACTGATTCGGTCAACGGTGGGTGAAGTGTGCGACCAGTCTGTCGCCGATGGTCTGCAGAATCTGCACCAGTACCAGCAACAATACGACCGTCACGAACATCACATCGTTCTGGAAGCGTTGATAACCGTAACGAATTGCCAGATCGCCCAGCCCGCCTGCACCTACCGCACCCGCCATGGCGGTGAAGGACACCAGCGCGATCGCAGTGACGGTAATCGCCGCCAGAATGCCGGGGCGAGCTTCGGGCAGCAGTGCCTTGACGATGATCTGCCGGGTGGTGGCGCCCATTGCCTGTGTGGCTTCGATGATGCCGCGATCCACTTCACGCAATGCGGTCTCCACCAGACGCGCAAAAAACGGCGTGCCGCCGGCAATCAGCGGCGGCAGCGTGCCGAGAATGCCCAAGGATGTGCCAGTGATGATTTCGGTCAGCGGCATCATCACGATCAGCAGAATGATGAACGGCAGCGCGCGCAGCATATTCACGAT
Organism: Pseudomonas avellanae BPIC 631; assembly: GCF_000444135.1. Classification (GTDB taxonomy): domain Bacteria; phylum Pseudomonadota; class Gammaproteobacteria; order Pseudomonadales; family Pseudomonadaceae; genus Aquipseudomonas; species Aquipseudomonas avellanae. Next base: position 33,248 of record NZ_ATDK01000043.1, on the reverse strand, counting down.
CAAACCGACCGTGGCGTACAGCTGTTTATGCTCCAGCAACTGACGCGGCGATGTCAGGAACATCAGCACGCCCAGGGGCAGCCCGAGCAGAATGGTGAAACCCAGCGAAACACTGAGCATGATCAGGGTATCGCCGGTGGCGACCCAGATCTCGTACCAGTCGACGTTGGCAAACAGGTTCAGGAAAGCGTCCATCAGCGCAGCACCTCCATATGAACATCGGCAGCGGTGAAGCGCGCAAAGGCAGCGTCCATGTCGCCGCCGGTGATCGCCAGCGTCAGTTGCCCGTAAGGCGTGTCCTTGATGCGGTCGATGCGCCCGGCCAGGATGCTGTAATCGACGCCGGTTTCCCGCGCCACAGTGCCGAGCAAGGGCGCGTAGGTCGCGTCGCCCTGAAAGGTCAGGCGCACGATGCGGCCTTGCACATGGGCGAAGTCGTCACGCTGCTCGTTTTCATCAACCTGATCGTCTTCCTGCACAAAGCGCTTGGTGGTCGAGTGCTGCGGATGCAGAAACACATCCGCGACCTTGCCCTGCTCGACGATCACGCCTGCGTCCATGACCGCGACCTGGTCGCAGACGCGACGAATCACGTCCATTTCGTGGGTGATGAGCACGATGGTCAGCTTCAGCTCGCGGTTGATCTCGGCCAGCAGCTGCAGGACCGACGCAGTGGTCTGCGGGTCCAGCGCGCTGGTGGCTTCGTCACAGAGCAGAATCTTCGGCTTGGTCGCCAGCGCGCGGGCAATACCGACGCGCTGCTTCTGGCCGCCCGACAATTGCGCCGGGTACTTTTTAGCGTGATCGGACAGCCCGACCCGCTCCAGCAACTCGGCCACACGCTGGTCGATCTGCTTGCGGGGCATATCGCCCGCCAGGGTCAGCGGCATTGCCACGTTGTCGGCGACGGTCTTGGAGGCCAGCAGATTGAAGTGCTGGAAAATCATCCCGACCTGCTGCCGAAAGCGCCGCAGGCCGTTGGCGTCGAGCGCGGTGACGTCTTCGCCATCGACCACGATCTGCCCGCCGCTTGGGGTCTCGAGGCGGTTGATCAGGCGCAGCAGCGTGCTTTTGCCGGCACCGGAATGGCCGATGATGCCAAACACCTGGCCGTCGTCGACGCGCAGATTGGTGGGGTGCAGGGCCGGTATTTCCTTGCCTGCCACCCGATAGGTTTTGTGGACGTTATGAAACTCGATCACGGAGCGAACCTTGTGGGGGCGCGTTAAAAAATCAGCGCAGTGGCAGGACGCCACTTGCTTCGTTACCTCGGCCAGATTGAGCCGGGCGCGCATTTTAGCCTGTCCGGCCCGCTGTGCTTAGCATTTATTTGCAGGCAATCCTGCGCAACGGGCATAACGCGACCGCTGATGCCAACGGCTGCAAATCCGACTGAACGGCTGTTTATACGGCCGGTCACTTTCTGAATACCGTGATTTCCCGCTTACGTCAGGGAAGTCGTATTCAGCGAACCCAACTCAACGATTGGGTCGAGATAAGGAGTTTCTGATGGCTAGCAAGAAAGCACCACCTGCGACCGATACGTCAAAAAGCCAGATGGCCGGGACCGATACACCGGACCGGGGCAACACCAACGCCAAGCTGGAGAGCCTCGAGCAATTTCGCTCGGACGCTACCGGCCAGGCGCTGCGCACCAACCACGGCGTAAAAATCTCCGATAACCAGAACACCCTTAAAGTCGGCAGCCGTGGCCCTTCGCTGCTTGAAGACTTCATCATGCGTGAAAAAATCACGCACTTTGACCATGAGCGTATCCCGGAGCGCATCGTCCACGCCCGCGGCACCGCAGCCCATGGCTATTTCCAGACGTATGAAAACCACGGCGCACTCAGCAAGGCGGGTTTTTTGCGCGATCCAGCCGAGAAAACGCCGGTTTTCGTGCGTTTCTCGACCGTTCAGGGGCCACGTGGCTCAGGCGATACCGTGCGCGATGTGCGTGGTTTTGCGGTCAAGTTCTACACCGGCGAAGGCAACTTCGACCTGGTGGGCAACAACATGCCGATCTTCTTTATTCAGGACGCGATCAAGTTTCCGGACTTCGTGCATGCGGTAAAACCTGAACCGCACAACGAAATCCCGACTGGCGGCTCGGCGCACGATACATTCTGGGACTTCGTCTCGCTGGTGCCGGAATCTGCGCACATGGTGCTGTGGACCATGTCCGACCGCGCGATCCCGAAAAGCCTGCGCACCATGCAGGGCTTTGGTATTCACACCTTCCGCCTGATCAATACCGAAGGTAAATCCAGCTTCGTCAAATTCCACTGGAAGCCCAAGTTCGGCGTGTGCTCGCTGGTCTGGGACGAAGCGCAGAAGCTGGCCGGCAAGGACACTGATTTCCACCGCCGCGACCTGTGGGAGTCCATCGAGATGGGCGACTATCCGGAATGGGAACTGGGCGTGCAGATCGTTGCCGAGGAAGACGAACACAAATTCGACTTCGACCTGCTCGATCCGACCAAGATCATCCCGGAAGAACTGGTGCCGGTCACTCCGCTGGGCAAAATGGTGCTGAACCGTAACCCGGACAACTACTTTGCCGAGACCGAGCAGGTTGCCTTCTGCCCGGGCCACATCGTGCCAGGCATCGACTTCTCCAATGATCCGCTGCTGCAAGGCCGCCTGTTCTCCTACACCGACACGCAGATCAGCCGCCTCGGTGGCCCGAACTTCCACGAGATCCCGATCAACCGTCCTATTGCGCCGAACAACAACGGTCAGCGCGATGCCCAGCACCGCACCACCATCGACAAGGGCCGTGCTTCCTACGAGCCGAACTCGATTGATGGCGGCTGGCCGAAAGAAACCCCTGCTGCTGCAGTGGACGGCGGTTTCGAGACTTACCCGGAGCGCGTCGAAGCGCACAAGGTGCGTGAGCGCAGCGAATCGTTCGGCGATCACTTCTCGCAGGCCACCCTGTTCTTCCAGAGCATGAGCCACCACGAGAAAGAGCACATCATCGCGGCCTACAGCTTCGAGTTGGGCAAGGTCGAGCGCGAGTACATTCGTGCCCGTCAGGTCAACGAAATTCTGGCCAACATTGACCTTGAGCTGGCCAGCCGTGTGGCTGCCAACCTTGGCTTGCCTGCGCCGACTGCCGGAACCGTGCCTGCTCGTAAAACATCGGTAAAAGAGTCGCCGGCGTTGAGCCAGGTCAATCTACTGTCGGGCGACATCGTTTCGCGCAAGGTCGCCATCCTTGTCGCCAATGGCGTGGACGGCAAAGCGGTCGAGGCCATGAAGGCCGCACTGGCTGCCAAAGGCGCACATGTCAAGGTACTCGGCCCGACGTCTGCGCCGGTCAAGACTGCTGACGGCAAGAGCCTGCCAGTGGACGCGTCAGCTGAGGGCTTGCCTTCGGTAGCGTTCGACGCGGTGTTTGTGCCGGGCGGCAAGGACTCGGTGAAGGCGTTGAGCACCGATGGCGTGGCGCTGCACTTCATCCTGGAAGCCTACAAGCACCTCAAGGCCATCTCCGTTGCCGGGGAAGCCAAAGAACTGCTGACGTTGCTACGCCTGGAAGAAGATGCAGGCTTGCTGGTGGTGTCCGATAGCAAATCGTTCGAGCCATTCTTCAACGCGATTGCGCAACACCGCGTCTGGGACCGTGAAGTGAAGGCCAAGGCTGTTCCGGCTTGATCTAGGCGCCAGCGCCAGTCTCGTTCTGGCTGGATTATCGTCCCCACGCTCCAGCGTGGGGACGTATTTCTGGACGCTCTGCGTCCGATCTTGAGTATGAGGCGCGGCGCAGATTTGTGACGCGGAGCGTCACGCACGGCATTCCCACGCGGAGCGTGAGGAACGATAGCTGTCCAAAAGTCCGCTTTTGAAAAAGCAGTTCAGGACTTGGCTGGCGTCAAAACGATGTGCGCTTTTTCATTGCGCTCGATTTCCCGACGCAGTTGCAATTCGAAATCCGGATTGGCCTTGACCACCCGTTTGGTCAGCAATGTCGCCAGCCACGGATAGTCTTCGGTGCGCGGCACCACCAGCAGCACTTCACAGTTGAACGCTACGGTATCCGCTGCAATGTCGTCCAGTTGGTGACGCAATGCACGCATATCGCCGATTTTCAGCTCGATGGTCGTGCTTTCTGCCGACGGATCAACCAGTTTGGCCACCCTTCTGTCCTCAGCCGCTTTCAGGTCCGCCTCGGCTTTTTCAAGCTCCGCCTTGCGTGCATGAGCGATGGCACCGTTGACACCACTGGTCAACGCTGGCGCTTTGGGCATCAGTGCCCGCGCACGAGACAATGCGCTGGCCGCCGCATTCATGTCGCCCTTCTGCAGGCTTATCTGGCTACGGCTCAGGTAGGCCTCTGCCAGACGTCGCTGAAACGGCTCCAGGCGGATGTCGGCAGCATTGGCGGCTTGTAACGTTGCGAGTTGATCCTCGGCCGTCGCCAGCTCGTTGCTGGCGATGTTCTGTTCAAGCTGCGCAAAGGCGTCAGGCTGAACCTGGGAGGCAGGCGTTTCTACCGTAGGCGCGCTTTGACAGGCACCCAACAGGATGGAAAATGCGACAAGCAGCAGATAGCGTGGGGCGAACGGCTTCATTCCTGCGATTCTCTAGTTTGCGCAAAAAACGAGCAAGTCTACACCGCTCGCTTGGGTAGAACAAAGCTGAGCAAGAACAGCGCAGCCGCAGATACCACTATAGACGGTCCGGCCGGGGTGTCTTTGAACCATGATAACGATAGCCCGACACACACGGCTATCACGCCCAGCACGCTTGCGCCCAGTGCCATCTGCTCCGGCGAGCGGGCGTGACGTTGTGCCGCAGCGGCAGGGATGATCAGAAGCGAGGTAATCAGCAAGACCCCGACGATTTTCATCGCAACGGCGATTACCACGGCGATCAGCAGCATCAATGCCATGCGCAATGCGGCAACGGGCAGGCCTTCGACACGGGCCAGCTCTTCATGCACAGTCATTGCCAGCAGCGGCCGCCACAGCGCCACGATCAACACCAGCACCAACGCGCTGCCGCCCAGAATCCAGGCCAGGTCGGTCGGGCTGATCGCCAGCAGGTCGCCGAACAGATAGGCCATCAGATCGATACGCACTTCGTGCATGAAGCTGAGCACCACCAGCCCGAGCGACAGGGTGCTTGGCGCAAGGATCCCCAGCAACGTATCTGACGCCAGCGGCTGACGCTGCTGCAAGGTGACCAGCAATACCGCCAGCAGCAGGCAACCGAACGTCACCGCGATGGTCGGGCTGATATCCAGCAAAAAGCCCAGCGCCACGCCGAGCAATGCGGCGTGGGACAGCGTGTCGCCGAAATACGCCATGCGCCGCCAGACCACAAAAGACCCCAGCGGGCCGGCAACCAGCGCCAGGGCAACGCCTGCGAGCAAGGCATACAGTAGAAAGTCAGCCATGCTTGCAGCTGTCTCCATGAACATGAGTGTGAGGGTGCGCAGCCGTTGGCGCGTCGTTCACTACCGCGCCATGCAGGTCGTGCGCATGGTCGTGATGGTGGTGATAGATCGCCAACGGCTGCGCATTCTTGCCGAACAGTTCGACGAACGCCGGGTCATGGCTGACCTGCTCGGGATGACCGGAGCAGCAGACGTGGCGATTCAGGCACACCACCTGGTCGGTGGTGCTCATGACCAGATGCAGATCGTGGGACACCATCAGCACGCCGCACTGGTGGCGGTCGCGCAAACGGGTGATGAGGCTGTACAACTCGGCCTGCCCGGCGACATCGACGCCCTGCACGGGCTCGTCGAGCACCAGTAATTCAGGCTTGCGCAACAAGGCGCGGGCCAGCAGTACGCGCTGCATCTCGCCGCCGGAAATACCCTGTAGCGGGCTGTCGATGACCTTTTCAGCGCCGACTTCTTCAAGCGCCGACTGCGCGGCTACGCGGTCCACACCCGGCACCAGGCGCAGGAAACGCAGCACCGACAGCGGCAGGGTCTGATCCACATGCAGCTTTTGCGGCATGTACCCGACACGCAGCTTCGGCTTGCGCCAGACCGTTCCCGAGTCTGGCTTGAGCAAGCCCAGCACGGCACGCACCAAGGTAGTTTTGCCTGCGCCATTGGGGCCGATCAGCGTGACGATCTCGCCGGGGCGCACGCTCAGCTGGATGTTGTCCAGCACGCTCTGCCCCGACAACGTGACGGCGACCTGTTCCAGGCGTATCAGTGCTTCGGCCATCAGGCGGCCTTGCAACCAGCGCACACGCCGACAATTTCGACCGTCTGGCCTTCGACCGCAAAACCAACGCCAGCAGCAGCATCGACGACGGCATTGCTGATCGCTGGATGCTGCAATTCGATGGCGGCGTGACACAGGCGGCAGATCAGAAACTGGCCCTGATGCGCGTGGGTCGGGTGGTTGCAGCCGGTAAAGGCGTTGAGCGACGCGATGCGGTGCACCAGGCCGTTTTCCAGGAGAAAATCCAGAGCCCGGTAAACGGTGGGCGGTGCAGCACGGCGACCGTCTTCTTCACTGAGCACCGCGAGGATGTCGTAGGCACCCAGCGGCTTGTGGCTTTGCCAGACCAGTTCGAGCACGCGGCGGCGCAATGTGGTCAGGCGCAGACCCTGTTGTGTGCACAGCGTTTCAGCTTCGGCAAGGGCCGAATGCACGCAGTGCGAATGATCATGGGGGCGACTGGCCAGGGGAGTATTGGGCATGAGCAGCGACGATATTGGCTAGAGACGTTATTATGTTACCTGTTCCTGGCTTATATGAGTGATTCGAGTGCGCCGTCTTTTCAATCTTGTTGCTGTTTTCTGGGTCAGCCTGCTGATCATCGCCCCTGCTCAGGCCGAGGTTCGGGTGCTGACCAGTATCAAGCCATTGCAGCTGATCGCGGCGGCTGTGCAGGACGGCGTGGGTAAGCCCGAGGTGCTTTTGCCGCCGGGCGCGTCCCCGCATAACTATGCACTGCGCCCATCCGACGTACGGCGCGTGGGGGAAGTCGAGTTGCTTTACTGGATCGGCCCGGACATGGAAACCTTCCTGCCGCGCGTTATCCAGAGCCGCAAACTGCCTTCGGTGGCTGTGCAATCGTTGCCGGGCATGCATTTGCGTCACTTTGGCGAAGACAACGCCTCGCATGATGATCACGATCATGACCACGATGCCGACGAGCATGACCACAATCATCGCCCCGGCAGCCTGGACTCGCACCTGTGGCTGTCGACCGTCAACGCACGGGTCATCGCCGCAAAAATGGCCGCTGACCTGAGCGCTGCGGACCCTGCCAATGCAGCCCGCTACGCCAGTAACGCCGATGCGTTCAGCAAACGTCTGGACGCACTGGACACGCGCATCAAGGGCCGTGTCAGCGTGGTTGCGGGCAAGCCGTACTTCGTGTTCCACGAGGCGTTCGATTATTTCGAAGAGGCGTACGGGCTCAAGCACGCAGGCGTATTCGCCATCGCCGCCGAGATCCAGCCCGGCGCGCAGCACGTGGCCGCAATGCGGGAGCGCTTGAAGGCTGCAGGCAAGACCTGCGTCTTCAGCGAACCGCCCCTGCGCGCCCGCCTGGCAGAAACGCTGAGCGCAGGCCTGCCGGTGAAACTGGCAGAACTCGACGCACTGGGCGGCTACACCCCGGCCACCGCGCAAGGTTACGAGCAGGTACTGGAAAAGCTGGCCAATGACCTGACGGGCTGCCTGAGCAGTCTTTGAGTGCCCACAACCATCGTGCGACGCTCCGCGTAGGGAACGATAATCTCAATCACGCCCCTATCGTGCGACGCTCCGCGTCGCATGCCGTTCTGGACGCTCCGCGTCCTCTTTATGTGAAGCAGAGCGTCACCCACGGCATTCCCACGTGAGGAACGATAAGTGTTCCCTGCGCCCCGCCCCTGTCAACGCACCAGATGCAGAAACTGCATGTGTCGCTCGTACTGGTCGAGTACGTCGTTGATCACCTGTTCCTTGGTATAGCCCACCAGATCGTAGTCCTGGCTGCCTTCGCTCAGGTGAACCTCGGCGCGGTAGTAGCGGCGGTTGTTCAGCTGTTTGGAGCCCATGCCGCCACGCGCGAACGACGGGGTGAAGAAGCCTTTCATCTGCACCTGGTAGATGAACGGGCGCTCTTCGCCGTGACCGATTTCCAGGGTCACCGAGTCGTTGGACGGGTCGGGAACGTTGACCACGTTCAGGCCCTTCTCGACAAACACCGCCGTCACTTCATCAATCGCCTGACGCACGGTCTGGTCGAGGAAGCGATACACCTCGTCTCGCGACGGATAGTGCACGGCCTGGCTCAGGCGCTGACGCCAGCCGCCGCGTCGTGAACCGGACACTGGCGCCAGCGAGTACATCTGCGCGATCTGGCGCTGGGATTCCATGACAAACGCCTTGTGCAGGCCCCACATCATCAGCAGCAGGATCAGCGAGAACGGCAGCGAGGTCAGCACCACCGCCGACTTCAACGCATCGATACTGCCCGAGAACAACAGGCCGCTGGTGATCAGCGCCGTCGCCACACCCCAGAACACACGCAACCATTTCGGGCCGTCTTCGTCAGGGTTGCCGCCTTTGGCCGAAAGCGTCGACAGCACCACGGTGCCCGAATCGGCCGACGTGACGAAGAACACGAAGCTGATGAACACCGTGACCGCGATGACCGTCTTGCTCCACGGGTAGGTTTCCAGCAGCAGGTACAGCGTCATCGACGGGTCATCGATGGCCGACTGGCCCAGCGCGGCCATGCCGTGGTTGAGCACCTGATCGATGGCGCTGTTGCCGAAGATCGACATCCACGCCAGGGTGAAGCCGAGCGGAATCAGCAGTACACCGAAAACGAATTCTCGGATGGTCCGGCCACGGGAAATACGCGCGATGAACAGGCCCACGAACGGTGCCCAGGCAATCCACCAGGCCCAATAGAACACGGTCCAGCCGCCCAGCCAGTCGCTCGGCTCGTTGTAGGCGTAGACGTCGAAACTCTTGCTCGGCAGCGCGCCCAGGTAGTCACCGATGTTCTGCACCAGCGTGTTGAGCAAATGCTGAGTAGGCCCCGCAAACAACACGAACAGCAGCAGCGCACAGGCCAGAAGCATGTTGATGTCGGACATGACGCGCACGCCCTTGTCGACACCGGCGATGGCCACCAGAATCGCCGCGCCCATCATCAGGGTGATCAGGCCGACCTGAATCCATTGAGTGTGCGGAACGCCGAACAGGTAATCGAGACCGGAGTTAAGGTGCAGCACCCCGAAACCCATGTCTGCGCCAAGCCCGAAGATGGTCGCGATGATGCCGAAGCCATCGACGGCGTAGCCGATAGGGCCGTTGATGCGCTTGCCGATCAGTGGGTACAGCGCCGAACGCAGGGCCAGCGGCAGGTTGTGACGATAGGCGAAGTAGGCCAGCGCCATGCCGACAAAGGCAAACACGCCCCAGCCATGCAGGCCCCAATGCAAAAACAGCAATTGCATGCCCTGACGCGCGGCCTCAGCCGTACCCCCTTCGCCCTGCGGCGGTTGCAGCAAATGCGTCAGCGGCTCTGAAACGCAGAAGAAGAACAGCGTGATGCTGATCCCTGCGGCGAACAGCATGCCGGCCCATGACAGGTAACTGAACTCGGGTTCGTCGTGGTCGGCACCGAGCTTGATCTTGCCGAAGCCCGACAAGGCGGTGACCACCACGAAGACCAGGTACAGGGTCATGACCATCATGTAGTACCAGCCGACCGTGTTGGCCGCCCAGTTCTGCGCGGCCAGCAGCCAGGCGCCGCTGGCTTGCGGGAAGGCGATGACAATGATGCCGAAAATCAGGATGAAACTCGCAGCGAAGTAGAACACTGGAGCGTTCATGCGGACGGTGCCGCTTGAAGAAGTACTCGGAGAACTCATCGTTTACATGCCTCCGGACTGATAAAACCAACTGCAAAAAGCGGATACGGCAAGGGTAAGCCTCCTGTTGTGAGCGGGCAGCGAACCACCGGTTTAACTTGAACGAGCGTTCAATTTAAACATGAAAGTGCCCGCGAAGACTAATCGCAGGCCAGTGAATGCTCGCTCAGGCCTGGGTATGACGCCTGCTTGAGCGGGATCGTTCCCATGCTCAGGCAAGACAATTCAGGCCCCTCAGGCGACGATTTTTGCAGATACCCATGAACCCTCAATGTTGCCCCGCGACCCTGCGCACATTTCCCGCACCATTCTGTTACCTGCCGCCCCAAAAGCGCGCAAATCATGCCTCAGGTAACAATAGTCACCTCGCCTTACAAGCAGAGCACCCGCTTGGGAAAATCCGGAAACCCCTGAAAATACTGGGCTCGCAGGGCCATCGAACAATCAATAAACCACCGCAGGGCAAAGTTGGTCTTTTGATTGCATATGCTTGTATGTACAAGTAGAGACAGGCTAGGCATGCTGTCTTCTATCGGACTGAACCAGCCTGCTTCGCCAGGCGCTGCTCGCCCGTCATCGGGCTGATCCGGATTGATCGCTGAGGATTTTTTTGTGACCGAGAATAATCAAGACCTGAAGCAGAACTGGACCCGCCACCGCGAAGGCGTCGTGCGGGCTGCTCGCGGCACTCAATTGACGGCCAAGAGCTGGATGACCGAAGCGCCGCTGCGCATGTTGATGAACAACCTCGACCCGGAAGTCGCCGAGAACCCCAATGAGCTGGTGGTTTACGGTGGCATCGGCCGCGCGGCGCGCAACTGGGAGTGCTACGACAAGATCGTCGAGAGCCTCACCCAGCTCAACGATGATGAAACCCTGCTGGTGCAGTCCGGCAAGCCGGTCGGCGTGTTCAAGACCCACAGCAACGCCCCGCGCGTGCTGATCGCCAACTCCAACCTGGTGCCGCACTGGGCCAGTTGGGAGCATTTCAACGAACTGGATGCCAAGGGCCTGGCAATGTATGGCCAGATGACCGCCGGCAGCTGGATCTACATCGGCAGCCAAGGCATCGTTCAGGGCACCTACGAAACCTTCGTCGAAGCCGGTCGCCAGCACTATGACGGCAACCTCAAAGGTCGCTGGGTGCTGACCGCAGGCCTGGGCGGCATGGGTGGCGCACAACCGCTGGCCGCGACACTGGCCGGGGCCTGCTCGCTGAACATCGAATGCCAGCAAAGTCGTATCGACTTCCGCATCAAGACGCGCTACGTCGACGAACAGGCGGCTGATCTGGACGACGCACTGGCACGCATCACCAAATACACCGCCGAAGGCAAAGCCATCTCCATCGCCCTGTGCGGCAACGCAGCAGACATTCTGCCGGAAATGGTCCGTCGCGGCGTGCGCCCGGACATGGTCACCGACCAGACCAGCGCCCACGACCCGCTCAACGGTTACCTGCCCAAAGGCTGGACCTGGGACGAGTACCGCGCCCGTTCGGTGAGCGAGCCGGCCGAAGTGGTCAAGGCCGCCAAGCAGTCGATGGCCGAGCACGTCGAAGCCATGCTGGCGTTCCAGCAAGCGGGCATTCCGACCTTCGACTACGGCAACAACATTCGCCAGATGGCCAAGGAAGTCGGCGTCGCCAATGCCTTCGACTTCCCCGGTTTCGTTCCGGCCTACATCCGCCCGTTGTTCTGCCGTGGCATCGGGCCGTTCCGCTGGGCCGCGCTGTCGGGTGACCCACAGGACATCTACAAGACCGACGCCAAGGTCAAAGAGCTGATCCCGGACGACGATCACCTGCATAACTGGCTGGACATGGCCCGCGAGCGCATAAGTTTTCAGGGCTTGCCCGCGCGTATCTGCTGGGTCGGTCTGGGTCAGCGCGCCAAGCTGGGCCTGGCGTTCAACGAAATGGTCCGCAGCGGCGAGCTGTCGGCACCGGTGGTGATCGGTCGCGACCACCTGGACTCCGGCTCGGTCGCCAGCCCCAACCGTGAAACCGAATCCATGCGCGATGGCTCCGATGCCGTCTCCGACTGGCCACTGCTCAACGCCCTGCTCAACACCGCCAGCGGCGCGACCTGGGTGTCACTGCACCACGGCGGCGGCGTCGGCATGGGCTTTTCGCAGCATTCCGGAATGGTCATCGTCTGTGACGGTACGGACGAAGCCGCCGAACGCATCGCCCGCGTACTGCACAACGACCCGGCTACTGGCGTGATGCGCCATGCCGATGCCGGTTACGACATTGCCATCGACTGTGCCAAAGAGCAGGGCTTGAACCTGCCGATGATCGGACGTTAAGGGGTCTGCGGTTATCAAACCGACAGACTCGGGGAACGGGCATGAGCATGCCCACGGGCCGGATGCCTACTTGAAGCTGCCGTCATCCATTTCAAGCTTGGGAGCATCGACAATGAATATGAAAAAGGCCCTGTTGACCACCTTGGTATCCGCAGGCTTGCTCGCCAGTGCAGGCGCAAGTCAGGCTGCCGGCTGGTGCGAATCAGGCAAGCCGGTGAAGTTCGCTGGCCTGAACTGGGAAAGCGCGATGCTGCTGACCGACGTGCTGCAGGTGATTCTGGACAAGGGTTACGGCTGCGCCGTGGACGCCCTGCCCGGCAACTCCATCGCCATGGAGAACGCCCTGAGCACCAACGACATTCAGGTTTTCGCCGAAGAATGGGTCGGCCGCAGTGAGGTCTGGAACAAGGCCGCCGCAGCCGGAAAAGTGGTCGGTGTCGGCGCGCCTATCGTCGGCGCTGTAGAAGGCTGGTATGTGCCGCGTTACGTGATCGAAGGCGACGCCAAGCGCAAGCTGGAAGCCAAGGCACCCAACCTGAAATCCATCAGCGATCTGGCTCAATATTCGGCGGTGTTCAAGGATCAGGAAGAGCCCGGCAAAGGCCGTTTCTATAACTGCCCGGCGGGCTGGACCTGCGAGCTGGAAAACAGCGAAATGCTCAAGAGCTACGGCCTGGAAAACAAATACACCAACTTCCGCCCCGGCACTGGTCCTGCGCTGGATGCGGCTATTCTGTCCAGCTACAAACGTGGCGAGCCGATCCTGACCTACTACTGGTCGCCAACGCCGTTGATGGGCCAGGTGGATCTGGTACGTCTGGAAGAGAAAGCCGGGGTCGACAAGACCATCGACATCAAAGTCGGTGTGTCCAAAGTGTTCCACGAACAGGCACCTGAGCTGATCGCGGTACTGGAAAAGGTCAACCTGCCTATCGATTTGCTCAACCAGAACCTGGGGCGCATGGCCAAGGAACGCATCGAATCGCCGAAGCTGGCGAAAATTTTCCTGAAAGAGCACCCGGAAGTCTGGCACAAATGGGTCAGTGAAGACGCCGCGAAAAAGGTGGACGCCTCGCTGTAAACGCCGGGGCAGCCAGCCTGACGAGCCGTCTGCCCTGACCGTTGACCCGACACACCTCATTTGAGAGCCGCTTATGTTTCCTGAAAGCTTCACTTTCTCGATCGCCAACTGGGTCAACGACGGGGTCGACTCGCTGGTGACTCAGTATGGCGATGTGTTCCGGCACATCTCCGAGACCCTGCTGTGGGCCATCGTCAACCTCGAAGGCCTGCTGCGCATGGCGCCGTGGTGGTTGATGCTGATCATCGTCGGCGGTATCGCCTGGCACGCGACGCGCAAAATCATCACGACGCTGGTGATCGTCGGCCTGCTGTTTCTGGTCGGTGCGGTCGGGTTGTGGGACAAGCTGATGCAGACACTGGCGCTGATGCTGGTCGCCACGATCATTGCGGTGCTGATCGGCATTCCGCTGGGCATTCTCTCCGCGCGCAGCAATCGCCTGCGCTCGGTGCTGATGCCGCTGCTGGACATCATGCAGACCATGCCCAGCTTCGTTTACCTGATCCCGGTGCTGATGCTGTTCGGTCTGGGCAAGGTCCCGGCCATCTTCGCAACGGTGATCTACGCCGCGCCGCCATTGATTCGTCTGACCGATCTGGGCATTCGTCAGGTCGATGGCGAAGTGATGGAAGCGATCAACGCCTTCGGAGCCAATCGCTGGCAGCAACTGTTCGGCGTGCAACTGCCACTGGCCATGCCGAGCATCATGGCCGGCATCAACCAGACCACCATGATGGCGCTGTCGATGGTGGTCATCGCCTCGATGATCGGCGCACGCGGGCTGGGCGAGGATGTGCTGGTGGGCATTCAGACCCTCAACGTCGGACGCGGGCTGGAAGCCGGCCTTGCCATCGTCATTCTGGCGGTCGTCATCGACCGTATCACGCAGGCCTATGGCCGCCCACGGCATGAGGCGCACAAATGAGCAGCGTGGAACCGAACAAGATCGTCGTTAAAAACGTGTTCAAGATTTTTGGCAACCGCTCGAAGGAAGCACTGGCGCTGATCAAACAGAACCAGAGCAAGGATCAGGTACTGGCGCAGACCGGCTGCGTGGTGGGGGTCAACGACCTGTCGCTGTCGATCGGCAGTGGCGAGATTTTCGTCATCATGGGCCTGTCCGGCTCCGGCAAATCGACGCTGGTGCGCCACTTCAACCGACTGATAGACCCGACCAGCGGTGAAATCCTGGTCGATGGCGAAGACATCCTGCGCTACGACATGGAGGCCCTGCGCCAATTTCGTCGGCACAAGATCAGCATGGTGTTTCAGAGCTTCGGCCTGCTGCCGCACAAGACCGTGCTGGCCAACGTCGCCTACGGCCTGACAGTGCGCGGCGAGAGCAAGGCGCTGTGTCAGGAACGCGCGCAGCACTGGGTCACGACCGTTGGCCTGAAGGGCTACGAAAACAAATACCCGCACCAGCTTTCCGGTGGCATGCGCCAGCGCGTTGGCCTGGCGCGAGCACTGGCGGCCGACACCGACATCATTCTGATGGACGAAGCGTTCAGCGCCCTTGACCCGTTGATACGCGCCGAGATGCAGGACCAGTTGCTGGAACTGCAAGCCAGCCTGCACAAGACCATCGTGTTCATCACCCACGATCTGGACGAAGCGGTACGCATCGGCAATCGCATCGCGATCCTCAAGGACGGGCGATTGATTCAGGTCGGTACGCCGAAAGAAATTCTCCACTCGCCCGCCGACGATTACGTGGACCGTTTCGTTCAGCGCCGTGTGGCCACCCTTTAAGGACTGTTGCAGATGTCGCGAGCAGAACAGATCGTCATCGGTGAAGCCCCGTCGGGCTGGCAGGACGTGGTCGCAGTGGCCCGACACGGCGCACAACTGCGCCTGTCGGACGCCGCCTGGGCGCGGATCGATAACGCCCAGGCCATCGTCCAGCAAATCGTCGTCAGCGGCGAACGCGCGTATGGCGTGAACACCGGGCTCGGCGCGCTGTGCAACGTGTCACTGCAAGGCGAACAGCTCAGCCGTCTGTCGCGCAATACCCTGCTCAGCCACGCCTGCGGCGTCGGTGCGCCGTTGGCTGACGAGCAAACCCGCGCAATCATCTGCGCCGCCATTCTCAACTACAGCCAAGGCAAATCCGGCATTCACCGGCAGGTGGTCGAGGCGCTGCTGGCCTTGCTCAACCGGGGCATAACGCCACACGTGCCATCGCAGGGTTCGGTGGGTTACCTGACCCACATGGCACACGTCGGCATCGCGTTGCTGGGCGTGGGTCAGGTCAGTTATCGCGGGCATATCGTCGCGGCTGAACAGGCTTTGAAAGAGGAGGGTCTGGCCCCGGTAATACTCGGCGCCAAGGACGGGCTGTGCCTGGTCAACGGCACGCCGTGCATGACCGGCCTGAGCTGCCTGGCTATCGCCGATGCCGAGCGTCTGAGCCAATGGGCCGACGTGATCGGCGCCATGACTTTTGAAGCCCTGCGCGGCCAACTCGATGCCTTCGATGAAAGCATTCTTGCGCTCAAGCCGCATCCGGGCATGCAGCAGGTGGGCAAAAACCTGCGCAGAGTGTTGGCAGGCAGCGAAGTGCTGTCCAGCAGCCAGGGCATTCGCACGCAGGACGCGCTGAGCATTCGCTCGATTCCCCAAGTGCATGGCGCAACCCGTGACCAGTTGGTCCATGCCATTCGCCAGATAGAGACCGAACTGAACTCGGTCACCGATAACCCGATGCTGCTCGGCACGCCCGACGCCTGGCGCGTGGTGTCGCAAGCCAACCCGCATGGTCAGTCGGTGGCGATGGCGGCGGATTTGCTGTGCATGGCGATGGCCGAACTGGGCTCCATCGCCGAGCGGCGGCTGGATCGCCTGATCAACCCGATGGTCAGCGGCCTGCCGGCGTTTCTGGTCAGCCAGCCGGGGGTCAACTCGGGAATGATGATCGTCCAATATGTCGCCGCTTCGTTGTGCGCGGAAAACCGCCAGTTGGCCCAGCCCGCAGTGGTCGACAACTACGTGACCTCCGGCCTGCAGGAAGATCACCTGAGCCTGGGCACCAGCGCCGCGCTCAAGCTGCACAAGGTGCTGGGCAATGCCACACAGATTCTGGCCATCGAATATTTGCTGGCAGCCCAAGCGTTCGAATTCCTCAAGGCGCAAGGTTTTGGCGTGGGCACGGGGGCTGCGTGGCGACTGCTGCGCGAACGGGTTCCGGCCTACGACGAAGACCGCTGGCTGGCCCCCGACATCGCCAGCAGCGCTGCCCTGCTCAAAGACGAAACATCGCTGGAAAGGGTTTTCCAGCACTGCTGCAATCACGCGGCAAACCTATAAAAAGCGGCTGACGGCCACACGCCGTTGCTGACATCAATCAAGGAGTAGCTGCACCGTGACCACTTTATCTGCCAAGACGCTGAATCTGATCCCCGGCCAACTGACCCTTGCGCAACTGCGCGCCATTCACCAACAGCCGGTCAGCCTGACACTGGACAGCAGCGCGAACCAGCAGATCGACGACAGCGTAGCCTGCGTTGAGCGCATTCTGGCCGAGAACCGCACTGCTTACGGCATCAACACCGGTTTCGGCCTGCTGGCCTCGACGCGGATTGCCAGCGAGGACCTGGAAAACCTGCAGCGTTCACTGGTGCTGTCGCATGCGGCCGGTGTCGGCAAACCGATCAGCGATGATCTGGTGCGACTGATCATGGTGCTCAAGGTCAACAGCCTGAGCCGTGGTTTCTCGGGTATTCGTCGGGTGGTAATCGATGCGTTGATCGCGCTGATCAATGCCGAGGTCTACCCGCACATCCCGCTCAAGGGCTCGGTCGGCGCATCCGGAGACCTGGCTCCGCTGGCGCATATGTCGCTGGTGCTGCTGGGCGAAGGCAAGGCACGTTACAAGGGCGAATGGCTGAACGCTGTCGATGCACTTGCCGTTGCTGGCCTGAAACCGCTGACCCTCGCCGCCAAGGAAGGGCTGGCACTGCTCAACGGCACCCAGGTTTCCACCGCGTATGCACTGCGCGGCTTATTCGAGGGCGAAGACCTGTTCGCCGCCGCTTTGACCTGCGGTTCTCTGACCGTCGAAGCGGTGCTCGGCTCACGCTCGCCGTTCGATGCGCGTATTCATGCGGCACGCGGTCAGCGCGGGCAGATCGATGCAGCGGCCTGCTACCGCGATCTGTTGGGCGAAAGCAGTGGCGTGTCGGAATCGCACCGCAACTGCGACAAGGTTCAGGACCCCTACTCGCTGCGCTGCCAGCCACAGGTGATGGGCGCGTGCCTGACCCAGTTGCGTCAGGCCGCTGAGGTGCTGGAAATCGAATCGAATGCAGTGTCCGATAACCCGCTGGTGTTCGCCGCCGAGAACGACGTCATATCCGGTGGCAATTTTCACGCAGAGCCTGTCGCCATGGCGGCGGACAATCTGGCGCTGGCCATCGCCGAGATCGGCTCGCTCAGCGAGCGCCGCATTTCGCTGATGATGGACAAGCACATGTCGCAGTTGCCGCCCTTCCTGGTGGCCAACGGAGGCGTCAATTCCGGCTTCATGATCGCGCAGGTCACGGCCGCCGCGCTGGCCAGTGAAAACAAGGCGCTGGCCCATCCGCACAGTGTCGACAGTCTGCCGACCTCCGCCAATCAGGAAGACCATGTGTCGATGGCCCCGGCTGCCGGCAAGCGGTTATGGGAAATGGCAGAAAACGTTCGCGGGATTCTTGCCGTAGAATGGTTGGCTGCCTGCCAGGGGCTGGACTTGCGTGAAGGCCTGAAAACCTCCGCAAAGCTGGAGCAAGCCCGCAGCCTGTTGCGCAGCAAGGTCCCGTTCTATGAAAAGGACCGCTTTTTTGCACCGGACATCGAAGCTGCCAGTCAGCTGTTGTCCTCCACTTGCCTGAACCCGCTGGTTCCTGCACGTCTGCTACCGAGTCTGTGATGCACCGCGAGCCTGGCAGGGCTCGCTTTGGTCATTGCTGCGGGAAGCCGGATGCAGGCGTTCTCGCGGCTTTTGCCATACCTGCATGTAATGAAATGGACCTGAAATGACGTCACAAGATGGTTTGAAACGCGGGTTATCCGCCCGCCACATCCGCTTCATGGCCCTGGGCTCTGCCATCGGCACAGGGTTGTTCTACGGCTCGGCCTCGGCGATTCAGCAGGCTGGTCCCGCCGTATTGCTGGCGTACCTGATCGGCGGCGCGGCGGTGTACATGGTGATGCGCGCACTGGGCGAGATGGCCGTTCACGACCCGGTGTCCGGTTCGTTCAGCCATTACGCCACGCGCTACATGGGCCCGCTGGCCGGTTTCGTGCTGGGCTGGACCTACGCGTTCGAGATGATCATTGTCTGCCTCGCCGACGTGACCGCCTTCGGCATTTACATGGGCTTCTGGTTTCCGGAAGTGCCGCGCTGGATCTGGGTGCTGGGCATCGTGTTCCTGATCGGCGCGCTCAACCTGTGCAACGTCAAGGTCTTCGGCGAAACCGAATTCTGGCTGTCGATCCTCAAGGTCAGCGCCATCGTGGCGATGATCGTTGCAGGCTTCGGCATCATGATCTTCGGCATCGGCAGCTCGACCAGCGGCACTGAAATCGGCATCAGCAACCTGTGGGCGCATGGCGGCTTCATGCCCAACGGCGTCACCGGCCTGATCGCTTCGTTTGCGGTGGTGATGTTTGCTTTCGGCGGCATCGAAATCATCGGCATCACGGCCGGTGAGGCAAAGGACCCGCAACGCAGCCTGCCGCAGGCGATCAACGCGGTGCCGCTGCGCATCCTGCTGTTTTACGTGCTGACCCTGTTTGTGCTGATGTGCATTTACCCGTGGCCACAGATCGGCACCCAAGGCAGCCCGTTCGTGCAGATTTTCGACAACCTGGGCATTGCCTCGGCGGCGACCATTCTCAACATCGTGGTGATCTCGGCGGCGGTGTCAGCCATCAACAGCGACATCTTCGGCGCAGGCCGCATGATGTACGGCCTGGCCCGCGACGGTCAGGCGCCCGCAAGCTTTGCGCGACTGTCGCGGCAGGGCGTGCCTTGGATGACCGTGCTGGTGATGGGCGTGACGCTGCTCGGCGGCGTGCTGCTCAACTACCTGATCCCCAAAGACGTGTTCCTGCTGATCGCTTCGCTGGCAACCTTCGCCACGGTCTGGGTCTGGCTGATGATCCTGCTGACTCAGGTCGCCATGCGCCGTTCGATGAGCCGCGAAGAGGTCACGCAGCTCAAGTTTGCGGTGCCGTTCTGGCCTTATGGGCCTGCCGCCGCCATCGTCTTCATGCTGTTTATCTTCGGCGTACTGGGTTACTTCCCGGACAACCGTGCAGCCTTGATCGTCGGCGCAATCTGGATTGTGCTGCTGCTCATCGCCTACCGTTTGTGGGTC
The DNA here is from genome assembly GCF_000444135.1 of Pseudomonas avellanae BPIC 631. GTDB lineage: Bacteria > Pseudomonadota > Gammaproteobacteria > Pseudomonadales > Pseudomonadaceae > Aquipseudomonas > Aquipseudomonas avellanae. Next base: position 13,642 of record NZ_ATDK01000043.1, on the reverse strand, counting down.
AAGCCAAAGGCGCTCAACCACCCCCACTGATCAAAGAGGCCCGGAATGAAAACGCTCTGGAAACACTGTCACATCGCAAGCATGGCGCACGGCAAATACTCGATTATTGAGCATGCCGCCATTGTGACCTCCGGAGCGCTCATCGAGTGGATCGGGCCTCAGGCTGAACTGGCCGAGCCAGAACATGACAACTGCATCGATCTGGGCGGCGCGTGGGTGACCCCCGGCCTGATCGACTGCCACACGCACACCGTGTTTGGCGGCAACCGCAGCGGCGAGTTCGAGCAGCGCCTGCAAGGCGTGAGTTATGCCGAGATTGCCGCAGCAGGCGGCGGCATCGCCAGCACGGTGCGCGCGACTCGTGTCGCCAGCGAAGATGAGCTGTACGCCAGCGCAGAACGTCGCTTGCGGCACTTGCTCAAGGACGGCGTGACCACCGTCGAGATGAAATCAGGCTACGGGCTGGACCTGGAGAACGAGCGCAAGATCCTCCGCGTGATCCGCCGCCTGGGCAATACCCAACCCGTCACCGTGCGCGCCACCTGTCTGGCCGCACACGCCCTTCCCCCGGAATACGCTGACCGTGCCGATGACTTCATCAACCACATCTGCACCGAGATGCTTCCGGCACTGGCGGCCGATGGCTTGGTGGACGCGGTAGATGCGTTCTGTGAGTACCTGGCGTTCTCGCCTGAGCAGGTCGAGCGGGTATTCATCACGGCCGGGCAATTGGCGTTGCCGGTGAAACTGCATGCCGAGCAGCTTTCTTCGCTGGGCGGGTCGAGCCTGGCGGCGCGCTACAAGGCACTGTCGGCGGACCATCTGGAGTTCATGACCGAAGACGACGCCATTGCCATGGCCGCTGCCGGAACCGTCGCCGTGTTGCTGCCGGGGGCGTTCTACTTCCTGCGAGAAACTCAGTTGCCGCCAATGGACGCCCTGCGCAAGCATGGCGTGCCGATTGCCATCTCCACCGACCTGAACCCCGGCACCTCGCCCGGCCTGTCGTTGCGCCTGATGCTCAACATGGCCTGCACGCTGTTTCGCATGACGCCTGAAGAAGCGCTGGCGGGCGTTACGTTCAATGCCGCCAAGGCACTGGGCATGAGCGCGACTCACGGTTCGCTGGAAGTCGGCAAGGTGGCGGATTTCGTCGCCTGGAACATCGAACGACCGGCTGACCTGGCCTACTGGCTGGGCGGCGATCTGGACAAACGCATCGTGCGCCACGGCGTCGAATCATCGATCTGAAGGAGTCTGCCCTGTGGATAACGTTCTGACATTCAAACGTGGCAGCGTTCCGCTGCTGATCAGCATGCCACATGCCGGCTTGAAGCTTACGCCGGTGGTTGAAGCCGCGTTGGTGGACGAGGCGCTGAGCCTGCCGGACACCGACTGGCACATACCGCGCCTGTATGACTTTGCTACCGAACTGGGCGCGAGCACCCTGGCCGCCGAGTATTCGCGCTTTGTCATCGACCTCAATCGGCCATCAGACGACAAGCCGATGTACGTGGGCGCGACCACCGGATTGTTCCCGTCGATCCTGTTTGACGGCGTGCCGCTGTTCAAGGACGGCCAGACGCCGAGTGCCGAAGAACGCGCGCGGTATCTGGAGCAGATCTGGACGCCCTATCACCAGACGCTGGAACAGGAACTGCAGCGGATGCGCGATGAGTTTGGCTATGCGCTGCTATTCGACGCCCACTCGATTCGCGGGCACATTCCGCACCTGTTCGAGGGTCGCCTGCCGGATTTCAATCTGGGCACTTTCAACGGGGTCAGTTGCGACCCGGAACTGGCCAGCCGAATGGAGCAGGTTTGCGCGGCGGCCAAGGATTACAGCCATGTGCTGAACGGACGCTTCAAAGGCGGTCACATCACCCGCCACTACGGCGACCCGGCCAACAACATCCATGCGGTGCAGCTGGAACTGGCGCAAAGCACCTACATGGATGAGTTCGTGCCCTTCCACTACCGCCCGGACCTGGCCGAGCCGACCCGCGCCGTGCTGAAACCGCTGCTGGAAACCTTCATTGCTTGGGGGCAGGAGCGGTTCGGCTGATGAAGGCGGACGCAGAGCGTCCAGAAAGGCGCTACCACGCGGAGCGTGGGAGCGATAGCCGATAGCCGATAGCCGATAGCCACGCCGATTATCGTTCCCATGCTCCGCGTGGGAATGCCGTTCTGGACGCTCCGCGTCCGCCCTTCAAGGTTCCCGACTGATCACTTCTTGAGCAACCGCAACCCGTTGAACACCACCAGCAAGCTCACGCCCATGTCGGCGAACACCGCCATCCACATGGTCGCCAGGCCCGCAAACGTGATGCCGATGAACAGCACTTTGGTCGCGATCGCCAGGATGATGTTCTGTTTGAGCACCGCCGAGGTCTGACGGGACAGCCGAATAAACGTTGGGATCTTGCGCAGATCATCGTCCATCAGGGCGACATCTGCCGTTTCGATTGCCGTGTCAGTCCCCGCAGCCGCCATCGCAAAGCCAATCTCGGCCCGCGCCAGTGCCGGTGCATCGTTGATGCCGTCACCCACCATGCCCACGCGATGGTTGCGAGCGTAAAGCGCTTCGATAGCACTCAGCTTGTCGGCAGGCAGCAGGTTACCCTGCGCTTCATCGATCCCGACCTGATCGGCAATCGCCTTGGCGGTGTGCGGGTTGTCGCCGGTCAGCATGACAGTCTTGATACCCAGTTCATGCAACTGAGCAATGGCTTCACGGCTGGTTTCCTTCACGGTGTCGGCTACCGCAAACAGCGCGATCGGACCGGACGCATCCAGCAACAGCACTACGGTCTTGCCCTGCATTTCCAGCGCATCAAGCCTGGCTTCCAGCGCTGGCGAGCACAGGCCCAGCTCTTCGACCAAGCGGTGGTTGCCCAAATGGTACATCTGGCCGTTCACTTCGCCCTTCACGCCACGCCCGCCCAAGGCCTCAAACGCTGTGACTTCATGCAGCGTCAGACTTTTATCAGCGGCTTTGGCAATGGCCTGAGAAACCGGGTGGTCGGAGCGACCGGCAAGGCTCGCGGCAATGGTCGGCGCGCTGTCGGCGACCGTGGGGTCCAGCGGCACGTAATCAGTCTGCACCGGCTTGCCGTGGGTCAGGGTGCCGGTCTTGTCGAGGGCCAGGTAATCAAGCTTCTCGCCCATCTCCAGATAAACGCCGCCCTTGATCAGAATGCCTTTGCGCGCCGCAGCTGCCAGACCGCTGACAATGGTCACCGGCGTAGAAATCACCAGCGCACACGGGCACGCGACGACCAGCAACACCAGCGCCCGGTAGATCCAGTCAAACCATTGCCCGCCAAAAAACAGCGGCGCAATCAGCGCCATGCCCAAAGCGACAACGAACACTACCGGCGTATAGATGCGCGAAAAGCTGTCGACAAAACGCTGAGTCGGCGCGCGTGAACCCTGGGCCGCTTCCACAGCATGAATGATGCGCGCCAGCGTGGAATTGTTCGCCGCAGCGGTGACGCGATACTCCAGCGACCCCGCCTGATTGATCGTGCCCGCGAAAACTTTATCGCCAATGGTTTTCTCGACCGGCAGGCTTTCACCCGTGATCGAGGCCTGATCAATGGTCGAGTTACCGGACACCACTTCACCGTCCAGCCCGACGCGCTCACCCGGCTTGATGCGGACGATAGCGCCAATTTCGACGTTTTTGGCTTCAATTTCCTGCCAACTGCCATCGGCCTGCTTGACGGTCGCCAGTTCCGGCGTCAGTTGCATCAAGCCGCTGATCGCGTTGCGGGCGCGGTCCAGGGATTTGGCTTCGATCAACTCGGCCACGGTAAACAGAAACATCACCATCGCCGCTTCAGGCCACTGACCGATCAGAATCGCGCCAGTCACCGCAATGCTCATCAGGGCATTGATGTTCAGGTTGAAGTTCTTAAGCGCGATCCAGCCCTTTTTGTAGGTGGTCAACCCACAACTGAAGATCGACACCAACGCCAGCAGCGCAACGACCCAAGTCGGCCCGAGCGAAGCCAGATGGACCACTTCGGCACCCAGCGCTGTCACGCCGGACAATGCCAATGGCCACCAGTGTTTCGCCGGCGCAGGAACCGATGCAGCAGGCGCAGCACCCTCTTCTACAGGATCGGCCTGCATGCCCAGCGAGCTGATGGCCTCGCGAATCGGGTCGGTGGACGGCAGATCATGCCAGACGCCCAGCAGGCGATTGATCAGGTTGAATTCGAGCTTTTGCACACCGGCCAGCTTGCCGAGCTTGTTCTGGATCAGAGTCTGCTCGGTGGGGCAATCCATCGCTTCGATGCGAAAGTTGCTCAAGCAGCTGGCGGATGTCGGCGCGTCGGTAAACGTCACCACAGCAGGTTGCGCATCGCTGGAGCAGCACGAATGCGCAGGCTCTGGGGATTTGTGCTCGTGTTCGTGCGCCCCGTGATCATGGTCATGATCGTGGTCATGTGCGGGGGGATTCTTGATTGTCGTGCCCATTCGTTGTGCTCCAGGATTCTGCTTGTTGCCAAGTGAACACCCTGTAGCCACTATAGGGTCAAGCACTCAATCGAGATGAGTCCACATGAAAATCGGCGAACTGGCAAAACTGACCGACACCCAGGTCGAAACCATCCGTTATTACGAACGCGAAGGCCTGCTGCCCGCCCCCGCCCGCAGTGACGGTAACTACCGGCTGTATACCCAGGCGCACATGGAACGCCTGTCGTTCATCCGCAATTGCCGCAGCCTGGACATGACCCTGGAAGAAATCCGCAACCTGCTCAACCTGCGCGACAGCCCGCAAGACCAGTGCGAAAGCGTCAATGCGCTGATCGACGAACACATCGAACACGTCAACGCCCGCGTCGCCAGCCTGCAAGCACTCCAGGAACAACTGCTCGACCTGCGCCGCCGCTGCAGCGATGGCGCGGCAGAGCATTGCGCGATACTTGAGAGGCTGGAAGTGACCGGGGCTGTTGCGGCGCCCGAGGGCGAGCCTTCACATGTGGGCAGGAGTCATGGGCATTGAGGTGGGTTTGACATCTCTCGTTTAACGCTGCGCAGCCTGCACCACCGCCACAAGCTCAGTGATCGCCTTTACGAGCTGATCTTTGGCAGCTTTCTCTTTCGCAGCCTCTTCACCCGCCCGCTCAGAATCAACGCGCTTGAACGCTTCACGTACTTCCTCGCTGAAGACGCTGATCGAGACGATATTTTCCTGCCGAAAACCAATAGGCCTGAGCGGTGTATCGCTTGGATAATCGGTCGTGTACACGACTTTAAGGGTGTCTTTATCCCGATAACCACTGACGGTGGGGATGAGCAGAATCTCCTGATTCACACCCGTCACTTCGGTAGGGGCCCCGACGTCCATGATGTAACCGACGTAGACCTTTCGATCCTCCATCGTGATCATCACTTCATCCTTTTCGACAAACGCATCGAAAAGAGTCGAGCAGATAGGGCTGTGCTCTACAGACGCACCCAGCAGATAGACCGCAATTTCTTCTTTTTTACTGGCGCCCAGTTGCCACTTGAGAATCCTGACAGTAAGAAAAGCTCCCAGGCTTGGCATCGCCAAGGTCAGTAAACCTGCCAGGGCAAGGAACACACCCACTTGGCTAAAATTCCTGCCAGTGATGTCGAAGTCCTGCCCCATTTGACCTAAAGCGCCCATGAAATCGGTGTTCACGGCAAAACAGACTGGCGAGGCCGCGTTTGCCGTCTGGAGCCATTGGGGGCACAACACACCCCAGTCATGCGAGAACAGGCCTGCAAGCGCTGCGGTAACAAACATGGCCGCCAGAAAGCAGTAAATACCATACCGCCCCACCAGCAAGTAAAGCATCTGGCCTTCATAGCGATGCAGCCTGCAATAAACGGTGGGATCCTTCAGGCACACCAAAAAACCGCTGACGAGTAGTGGCAACAGAAGTAAAAAAGCCATTTATCAGGATTCGGTTTGCGCAGTGACCAGTTTTTTAGCCTTGTCGCGGGAGGAGCGAACCAAACCTTCGATTTCTTTGGCGTCCATGGACATGCGACCACCCCTTACCACAAGAGTGTCGATGCTCTTGATTGCCTGCATGAGGGCCGCGTCTTCAGCCTTCTTCGTATCACTACGATGTCCAATCCGATTGAAAAACATAGTCGATTCCATTGAACAGGGTCAGGGGGTGTGCGCTGAAACTATAGCACAGCGCTAGATTCGCTCTCTTACGGGCTCAGACCGCCATCGGCGCGGTCATCGCCGGGTGATGCTGATAGCCTTCCAGCGAAAAGTCCGACGGCTCGATCAGCTCCAGCCATTCAGGCTGATAAACGCCGGTCTTGGCAAACTCCGGCACGCGGTCGGAGATCACCAGTTTTGGCATCGGGTAAGGCTCGCGGGTCATTTGCTCGTTGAGCATGTCCAGGTGGTTCTCGTACACATGGGCATCGCCGATGAAGTAGGTGAACCAGCGCGGCGTGTAGCCGGTCAGGCGGCCGATCAGGCTAAGCAGTGCCGCGCCTTCGGTCAGGTTGAACGGCGTGCCGAGGCCCAGATCGTTGGAGCGGATGTACAGCGTCAGGGAGATTTCGCGGGTCTGCGGATTAGGGTGCAGCTGGTACAGCAGGTGGCATGGCGGCAGGGCCATTTCATCGAGCTGGGCGCAGTTCCAGCCGTGGAACAGGATGCGGCGGCTGCCTGGGTCATTGATGATGGTGTCGACGCATTGGCGAATCTGGTCGATGGCCTTGTACAGCACCACGAACGACTGGCCGTCTTCTTCCGATTCGGCAATCTGGCGATAACCCTGACCGAGCGCCAGTTCGATGGCGGCGACGTTGCCCGCGTCGATGCGCTTGTAGGCAGGCCATTTGCGCCATTGCACGCCGTAGATTTCACCCAGATCGTCTTCGCCCTTGCGGAACGGGTTGTTCAGCCACTGGGCGTTTTCGTTGGCGTTCTGGTCCCAGACCTTGCAGCCCAGTTCGCGGAATTGGTCAGCGTTGTTCACGCCACGCAGAAAACCCACCATCTCGCCGATGGCGGATTTGAACGCCATGCGTCGGGTGGTGATCGCCGGAAAACCTTCCTGCAAGTCGTAACGCAGCATCGCACCCGGAAAGCTGATGGTGTTCACGCCGGTACGGTTGGCTTGCAAGGTGCCGTGCTTGATCACGTGGGCGACCAGTTCCAGATATTGCTTCATAAATCACCTGCGTTGTTGAACGCGCCGGGCATTGTGGCCCGGCGGTTCGGTGTTAAACCGCTGCCTTGCTGGCAGCAGGGTCGCGCTTGTAGGCCAGCCAGATCAGGAACAGACCAGCGATGATCATCGGCAGGCTGAGGATCTGACCCATGGTGACCCAGCCCCATGCCAGATAGCCCAGCTGGGCATCAGGAACGCGGACGAACTCGACCACAAAGCGGAAGATGCCGTAGAACAGCGCGAACATGCCGGAAACGGCAATGGTCGGGCGCGGCTTGCGGGCGTACAGATTGAGAATGATGAACAGTGCCACGCCTTCCAGTGCGAACTGATACAACTGCGACGGGTGACGCGCCAGTTGCGCAGGGTCGCTGAACGGCGGGAAAACCATAGCCCACGGCACGTCGGTCGGCTTGCCCCACAGTTCGGCATTGATAAAGTTGCCGATCCGCCCGGCACCCAGGCCGATTGGCACCAATGGGGCGACAAAATCCATCAACTGGAAGAAGCTCTTGCCGTTGCGCTTGCCGAACCACCAGGCCGCGATCATGACCCCGACAAAGCCGCCGTGGAACGCCATGCCGCCCTTCCAGACCTCGAATATCAATAGAGGATTGGCGATGTAAGCCGACAGGTCGTAGAACAGCACGTAGCCCAGCCGCCCACCGACGATCACGCCCATGGCCAGCCAGAAAATCAGGTCGGAGAGTTTTTCCTTGGTCCAGGTCGGGTCGAATTTGTTAAGACGACGCGACGCGAGCAGCCAGGCGCCACCGATGCCGACCAGGTACATCAAACCGTACCAGTGAATTTGCAGCGGGCCGATAGCGACGGCTACCGGGTCAATCTGCGGGTAAGGCAGCATTGCGACTCCTCAATTGGAACGCCCTTGCGAGCGACTGAATCAGGCGCGCATGTTACCGGAGCCCGGCAGGATGCTCTAGCGGCGACCGATGGAAGCTCGCTGAACGAAGTGAAAAAAGATCCGCCTGATGTGTCCAGCCGTACGGTATCGCTCCCACGCTCCGCGTGGTAGCGCCTTTCTGGACGCTCTGCGTCCGATTTTGAAACAGGCGGCGCGCGGGCGGGAGTGACCGGGGGCGGCGATCCGCATTGTTCACAAACAGGTCGGTCAGCCTGCTTTCGCGAGCAAGCTCCCACAAGTAAACATCATCCTGTGGGAGTGACCGGGGCGGCGATCCGCATTGCTCACGAAGGGGCCGGTACAGCCAATGAAAATTTGCTGAACAATTAATCCGCCTTCGCGAGCAAGCTCGCTCGCACAAGACTTATGGGCAGGCGCGAGCTAGTGCCCTTTGACCGAGCCCGGGTTGATCATTCGCGACAGGCCGAGGTTTTTCAGTGCCAGTTGCAGCGAGCTGCTGATGACTTGCGGGTTGTCGTTGGTCATCAACTGCGCAAGCAGTTCCTTGGCCTTGCTGAGGTTGATCTGGCGCAGCATCCACTTCACTTTCGGCAGGTTGGTGGCGTTCATCGACAAGCTGTCAAAGCCCATCGCCATGAGCAGCACAGCGGCTGCAGGGTCGCCGGCCATTTCGCCGCAGATGCTCACCGGCTTGCCCTCGGCGTGGGCATCGCGCACCACGCTTTGCAGCGCCTGAAGCACCGCCGGGTGCAGATAGTCATAGAGATCGGCCACACGCGGGTTGTTGCGGTCGACCGCCAGCAGGTATTGGGTCAGGTCGTTGGAGCCCACCGAGAGGAAGTCCACCTGACGCGCCAGATCACGGGTCTGGTAAACCGCAGCCGGTACTTCAATCATCACGCCGACAGGCGGCATCGGCACGTCGGTGCCTTCGTCGCGCACTTCGCCCCAGGCACGGTGGATCAGGTGCAGCGCCTCTTCCACTTCGTGGGTGCTGGAAATCATCGGCAACAAAATGCGCAGGTTGTTCAGGCCCTCGCTGGCCTTGAGCATGGCGCGGGTCTGAACCAGGAAAATTTCCGGGTGGTCGAGGGTGACGCGAATACCGCGCCAGCCGAGAAACGGGTTGTCTTCCTTGATCGGGAAGTAGGACAGCGACTTGTCGCCGCCGATGTCCAGGCTACGCATGGTCACCGGCAGCGGATGGAAGGCCGCCAGTTGCTCGCGGTAGATCGCAAGCTGTTCCTTTTCACTCGGGAAACGCTGGTTGATCATGAACGGCACTTCGGTGCGATACAGGCCCACCCCTTCGGCGCCGCGCTGCTGGGCGCGAGCGACATCGGCCAGCAGACCGGTGTTGACCCACAGCGGCATACGATGCCCGTCGAGGGTCACGCACGGCAATTCACGCAGGGCATCCAGGCCTTGGGAGAGCTGACGCTCCTCCTCCACCACCTTGCCGAACTGCTTGCGCATGATTTCGCTGGGGTTGGTGAAGACTTCGCCGTGATAGCCGTCGACCACCAGATCGATGCCATCGACCTTGGAGTACGGGAAATCCACCAGGCCCATGACCGTGGGGATACCCATCGCCCGCGCCAGAATCGCGACGTGGGAGTTGCCGGAACCTTGCACCGACACCAGACCGACCAGTTTGCCTTCCGGCACTTCGCCAAGCATGGCCGGGGTCAGCTCTTCGCTGACCAGAATAGTGTTGTCGGGGTAAACCAGTGCCTGTTGCCGCTCTTCCTGCAGGTACGCCAGCAGGCGGCGGCCCAGGTCCTTGACGTCCGAGGCCCGCTCGCGCAGGTAAGCATCGTCCATCAGCTCAAAGCGTTTGACGTGCTCGCTGACCACCGAGCGCAAGGCGCCTTGTGCCCATTCGCCGGTCTTGATGACATTGGTCACCTCGCTGCCCAGCGAGGCATCGTCAAGCATCATCAGGTAGACATCGAACAGCGCGCGCTCTTCGGGGCGCAGTTGCGTGGCGAGCTTGGCGGACAGGGTGCGCATGTCGTTGCGCACGCCTTCCAGTGCATTCTGGAACAGCGTCAGCTCGGCAGCGATATCAGTGACGGTCTTGTCCGGGACAACTTCCAGATCGGCAGGCGGCAGCATGACCACTGCGACACCGACGGCGGCACCCGGCGAGCCGGCCACACCGACAAACTTGGCTTCCTGAATGCCCTTGCCCTGGCGACCCAGACCGCGAATCGAGCCGGTGGCTTCGGCATGCGCGATAACGCCCGCCAGTTGCGCACTCATGGTGACAAGGAAGGCTTCTTCGCCCTCGTCGAACTGACGGCGCTCCTTTTGCTGGATCACCAATACGCCAACCACACGACGGTGGTGGATGATCGGCGCCCCCAGGAACGAGGCATAACGCTCTTCACCGGTCTCGGCGAAGTAGCGATAACGCGGGTGATCCGCGGCGTTTTCGAGGTTCAGAGGTTCTTCGCGCGTACCGACCAGACCAACAAGGCCTTCGTTCGGCGCCATGCTGACTTTGCCGATGGAACGCTTGTTGAGGCCTTCGGAGGCCATCAGCACAAAACGGTTCACTTCGGCATCGAGCAGGTAGACCGAGCAGACCTGGCTGCCCATGGCCTCCTTGACGCGCAACACAATAATGCCCAACGCCGCCTTGAGATCCTTGGCGGAGTTAACTTCCTGGACGATCTTGCGCAGCGTATTGAGCATGGCTCGGGGTCGAACTCCGTGTCAGTCGCGCGATAACAGGCGCGGGGCAAGCTCTTTGAGTGCGCGTCGATACACCTCGCGCTTGAATGTCACCACCTGGCCCAACGGGTACCAATAACTGACCCAGCGCCAGCCATCGAACTCCGGTTTGCCGGTCAAATCCATCCGCACCCGCTGTTCGTTGGAGATCAGGCGCAGGAGAAACCATTTTTGCTTCTGGCCGATACACAGCGGCTGGCTGTGCGTACGGACCAATCGTTGCGGCAGACGATAGCGCAACCAGCCCCGAGTGCAGGCAAGTATTTGCACATCATGCCGTTCAAGCCCGACTTCTTCGTTCAATTCACGATAAAGCGCGTCTTCAGGCGTCTCCTGCGGGTTGATTCCACCCTGCGGAAACTGCCAGGCATCCTGGTTAATACGTCGAGCCCATAGGACCTGACCAGCATCGTTTGTCAGAATAATCCCGACATTAGGACGGAAACCATCGGGGTCGATCACGGCAACAACCTCGCAAACGCATGTCGCCGCATTGTTCCACAAAGGCGATCAAACCAGCAACGAGGCTTAGCACCTTATGTGAAGACTTGTGAAAACCTCGTATTCTGGGGCTCTTTTTTCAACTATTTCAGCGAGTAACCCTATGCGCCTGGCTTTATTCGACCTCGACAACACGCTTCTGGGCGGCGACAGCGATCACGCCTGGGGCGATTACCTGTGCCAGCGTGGCATCCTCAATGCCGACACGTACAAAAGCCGCAACGACGAGTTTTATCAGGATTACCTGGCCGGCACGCTGAACATGACCGACTACCTGAATTTTACGCTGGAGATTCTGGGCAACACTGACATGGCGCAACTGCAGGAGTGGCACCGCGAGTTCATGCGCGACTGCATCGAGCCGATCATGCTGCCCAAGGCGCTGGAGCTGATCGCCAAACACCGCGAGGCCGGCGACAAACTGGTGGTGATTACTGCGACCAATCGCTTTGTGACGGCACCGATCGTGGCGCGCCTGGGGATTGAAACGCTGCTGGCGACCGAGTGCGAGATGGTTGACGGGCGTTATACCGGCCGCACGACGGGCGTTCCATGCTTCCGTGAGGGCAAGGTGACACGTCTCAATCAGTGGCTGGAAGACAATGCGTTCAGCCTTGAAGACAGCTATTTCTACAGCGACTCGATGAATGACCTGCCACTGCTGGAGCAGGTCGCCAACCCGGTTGCGGTAGACCCGGACGCCAAACTGCGTGCAGAAGCCGAGCAGCGCGGCTGGCCGGTGATTACCCTGCGCAACTGATCCGCGAGAGCGTTCAGGCCGGTTTGAAGCCCATCAGACCGGCCATTGCCACAAAGCACACGACGCTGATCACGGTCAGCGCCAGGGTAAAGCCTCGTTTGCTTTTGGTAAAACCGAGGCGCAACCGATTGAGCCTGAGCACCAGCCAGACCCAACTACACAACCCGACCGTGTATAGCACGCTGCTGCCCAGCACCCAGGTCTGGCCCAGCGACAACCCTTTCAGGTGCACCAGCCACCAGCCGCTGAACGGCAGCGTCGCCAGACATACGGCCATCAGCACCCAGAAAAATACTAGCGGCCGCATGAGCAGGCGATTCTGGATGGTCGCGTCACCTTCAAGACGAACCTTGATCACCCCGCTGGCCAGCACCAGAACGCTGATCAGCAGCAGCGTGATGGCAGCGATGTGTAGGGTGTTGAGGACGGTGATGGGTTCCATTGCGGGGTGCTCCTCTTGGATCAGAATGTAGAAGCGGACAGGGCGACGCTTCGCTTGTGTGGGAGCGGACCGGGCGACGCTTCGCTTGTCCGCGAACTGCCGGGAACCGGCAGCAAAACCGGTACACACGGTACTTCAGACGCAACCGAGGTTACCGGTATCAGGGCCGCTTCGCAGACCTTCGCGGACAAGTCCGCTCCCACGCCCTCCGGGCAGAAGCGCGTTATGTGTACGGACCGGGCGACGCCCTGCGGGCAGAAGCCTGCTCCGCGTCTAACGTCAACCCAAAAACAACCGATACGCCGGGTTTTCGCTCTCGTCCCAGTATGGATAACCAATCTCGTCCAGTGCCGCGCCCACCAGGTGCCGTTCTTCCTCCGGCACCACCAAACCCGCCACCACCCGGCCATCCGCTGCACCGTGGTTGCGGTAGTGGAACATCGAGATGGTCCAGCGCCCGCCTAACCGGTTGAGGAAGTTGAACAGCGCGCCGGGCCTCTCCGGGAACTCGAAACGCAGTACCACTTCATCGTTGACCCGCTCGGCATGCCCGCCAACCATGTGGCGGATGTGCAGTTTGGCCAGTTCATTGTCGGTCAGGTCCAGCACCGGAAAACCCTGCCCGGTGAGGCTGGCGATCAATGCGCTGCGCGGGTCATTCTCAGGGTGAGTCTGCACGCCGACGAAGATGTGCGCTTCGCGGTCGGTGTGGTAACGGTAGTTGAATTCGGTGATCTGGCGCTTGCCGATGGCTTCGCAGAACGCCTTGAAGCTGCCCGGCTGCTCGGGGATGGTCACGGCGATAATCGCCTCACGACCTTCGCCCAGCTCGGCACGCTCGGCCACATGGCGCAAGCGGTCGAAGTTGACGTTGGCGCCGGAGTCGATGGCCACCAACGTCTGGCCAGTCACGCCGCGCTGTTCGACGTATTTCTTGATGCCTGCAACACCCAGCGCACCCGCAGGCTCGGTGATTGAGCGGGTATCGTCGTAGATGTCCTTGATCGCTGCACATATTTCGTCGGTGCTGACGGTGATCACTTCATCGACATAATGGCGGCACACTTCAAAGGTGTGATAACCGATCTGCGCCACTGCCACGCCGTCGGCAAACAGCCCGACCTGGCTCA
>NZ_ATDK01000042.1 GCF_000444135.1 Pseudomonas avellanae BPIC 631 | reverse complement strand
CTAACGGAAAATTCAAATCTTATCAATAGCTTAGCTTGCAGGTTATGGGTAACTTATTTCGAAAACAGTACACTAGGTCTTGTAGGGTTTTTCCTTAAATACATATTTGTGCACTATTCTGTGCTTGATGTGTAATTTTTAGTCACCGATTACGTATGTAAAGCGTGAGTAACACTCATCAATTATCGATCAGAGGGCTGCGGACAAAAAAGCCGGATGCAAGGCCTTACCAGTTACAAGGATAAATGCGGCTATCTATATAGGTGAGCGGTGAATGTCCAGCGTCGTATGCCCCGTGCCGGCGCCGGGTATGCTCCAGGCAATGACCTGGCAAGTTTTATGTTTTTTTGCTGGCGATAAGCCATGCCAAAATCGTTATTCGCGCTGATACAGCGACAGTCTGGCGATGCTTTTAACAGATGTAGCGCAATTATTTCGGAGCATGAAAAGTTCGGTCTGGTCGTGCTGCATCATTTATCTACTGGCGCAGCGGTGCCTACAGGCACGCGCCCAGCAGCAATAATTCACCAGGTTCCCAAAAGGAAGGCTCTGTGAAAATTAATAAAAAATGTACGTTATTGCCAAGTTTTGTAGGAAGTTTCTGCTGTAATTGTAGGAACCGTCTTTGGCTGCCACTCCGCAAGGGTGAGCGCCATGCAAAGCAGTAAACGACTAAGTTATTGTGCTGGCTCTGAAAATTCGAATAGCGAAAAATGGACTGCCCATGAATAAAGTGCTGATCGTGGATGATCATCCCGTCATTCGCCTTGCTGTGCGCATGCTGATGGAGCGTCATGGCTATGAGGTCATCGCGGAGACTGACAACGGTGTGGATGCGCTGCAACTGGCACGTGAGCACCTTCCGGACATTGTCATCCTTGACATTGGTATACCCAAGCTCGACGGGCTGGAGGTCATCGCTCGTTTATCAGCCATGACATTGCCGTTCAAGGTGCTGATTCTGACGTCTCAGGCACCCGGCCACTTCTCGATGCGTTGCATGCAGGCGGGCGCTGCCGGGTATGTCTGCAAGCAACAGGATCTGACCGAACTGCTCAGTGCTATCAAGGCTGTGCTTTCAGGGTACAGCTACTTTCCCAATCAGGCATTGCACACGGTTCGTTCCAGTATGGGGAACGCGAGCGAATCAGATATGGTTGACCGTCTTTCCGGCAGGGAAATGATGGTTCTGCAGCAGCTGGCCAGAGGTAAAACCAACAAGGAAATTGCAGACGGCATGTTTTTGAGCAACAAGACGGTCAGTACCTATAAAACGCGTTTATTGCTCAAGCTCAATGCGCATTCGCTGGTCGACCTGATCGAGCTTGCCCAGCGCAACGGGCTTGTCTGAACCGGGTCTGGCCCTGATATCCAGGTGTGCTTGCCAGACGGCGAGCCGCCGCCTCCTGTAACGAGCCTGTTTTTGCGAGAGGCGAGCAGGCTTGTTCTTCGATTGCCTACACGTCGAAATCGTAATCTGCCAGCTGCTTTTGCAGGCGCCGCTCTTCAAGCAGATTGTCGATGGTGCGTCGCTTGCTCAGGTTGGTCTTGGCCGGTTCGATGGTCGGGGGTTCGGCCTCATCGGTGTCAGCGACGACAAGGTCATCATCTATGTCCAGTTGCTGATTGTCAGCACTCATAAAGTTGACTCCAGGGCTGTGGCTCTCTGGCGCCTCTTATATCGGCAAACTACCGGCGGGTAAAAAAGATTTTTTCAATCGATGAAGCAGCAACCACCTTGCTGCCTCAATCGTCGGAAGTCTTTCCTTTGAAATCACACAGGTCTTCGATACGGCAACTGCCGCAGCGGGGCTTGCGCGCCTGGCAAACGTAGCGTCCATGTAAAATCAACCAGTGATGGGCGTCGAGCAGATAGTTATTCGGCACGAATTTCATCAACTGCTTCTCCACCTCCACCACATTTTTTCCGGGAGCAATGCCTGTGCGGTTGCTGACGCGGAAAATGTGCGTGTCGACAGCCATGGCGATCTGCCGGAAAGCGGTATTGAGCACGACATTGGCCGTTTTGCGTCCTACGCCCGGTAACGCCTCCAGCGCTTCTCGGGTGTCGGGCACTTCGCCGTTGTGCAGTTCCACCAGCATTCGACAGGTTTCGATCACGTTTTTGGCTTTGCTGTTGTAGAGGCCGATGGTCTTGATGTACTCGGACAGCCCCTCAACGCCCAGTTCGTAGATCGCCTGCGGTGTGTTGGCAACCGGGTAAAGCCTGGCCGTGGCCTTGTTGACACTGACGTCAGTCGCCTGGGCCGAAAGAATCACGGCGATCAGCAGCTCGAAGGGTGTGGTGTAGGCCAGTTCGGTTTTAGGGTCCGGATTGTCCTCATGCAGCCTGCGAAAGATTTCCTGACGTTTTGCGGCGTTCATGGACGGAGCGTTTCCTCGGGATCGGTCAGAGTGGGCGTCGGCAGGAGGGCTTCGAGTGCCTGTTCGGCGGTTTCGTACTCGCGCTGTAGCTCCAGAAGCCTGGCAGCCTGCTCCGCAACAGGAGGGTGTCCAAAAGCCTTGAGCGACTTGTTGAGCTGCGCGCGACTCATGGCCAGCGCAATCCTGGCTTTTTTTAGCGCGTCATCGGGTGGTGCGGGCTTGTCGGTTCGCGCGGGTGTCACGGCAGATTGAGGTGCTACGTCACGAATGGATTCCGCTCTCTGCGCCCTGGCAAGGCGTTCTGCCAGTCGCACCTGCTGCTCGCGCCGCAACCGTGCATTGCGTGACTCGAAGCGCAGCCGGGCATGGCTGCGCTTGCGCAAGCGAGCGTGTTGCAGGTCGGCAGTGGGTGCCAGGCCGCCGATAATCGGGGTGACGGTTGCCAGTGGCAGCGCATGCATTTCAATGCAGTCCACCGGGCAAGGGGCGACGCACAGGTCACAGCCCGTGCATTCATCGATAATCACGGTGTGCATCAGCTTGGCCGCACCAAGAATCGCATCTACCGGGCAAGCCTGAATGCATTTGGTACAGCCTATGCACTCTGCTTCGCGAATGAAGGCAACCTGCGCAGGTGCCTCGCCGCGTTCCTTATCCAGTGGCAGGATCGGAACTGCCAGCAGTTCGGCCAGTTGGAGAATGGTTTCGTCACCGCCTGGCGGGCATTTGTTGATGGCCTCGCCACCCGCAATGCCCTCGGCGTAGGGCTGGCAGCCAGAGTGGCCACACTTGCCGCACTGCGTCTGCGGTAAAAGGGCGTCGATACTCCGGATCAGGTCCACGTCGGGAAGCAAGCGAATCAATTCAGTCATGATAGTGCCAGGTGGCCAGCAAGTGTTCTGTCTGTTCGGGGCGCCGCATTATCGGCCATATCGGGATGCTTGCGAATGCACAAAGGCCCGGTATCCGCTGTCATCGAGCGAATACCGGGCCTTTGCCTGCTTACTTGATGCGTTGGCCAGGCTTGGCACCGCTGTCCGGGCTGAGCAGGTAGATATCTTCACCGCCAGGACCTGCCGCCATCACCATGCCTTCCGAGATGCCGAAACGCATTTTTCGTGGCTTGAGGTTGGCGATCATCATGGTCAGACGGCCTTCCAGCTTCGACGGGTCGGGATAGGCGCTCTTGATGCCGGAGAACACATTGCGCTGCTCGTCGCCGATGTCCAGCGTCAGGCGCAACAGCTTGTCGGCGCCTTCCACGTGTTCGGCCTTGAGAATCAACGCGACGCGCAGGTCTACCGCAGCAAACGCGTCAAAGTCGATTTCCGCCGACAGCGGGTCCTTGGTCAGTTCGCCATTGCCGGCAGGAGCAGCGTCCGTCGACGTGTCGGTGGCTGTCAGGTCTTCCTTGGACGCAGCGGCCATGGCTTCTACCTTGAGCGGATCTATGCGAGTCATCAGTGCCGAAAACGGATTCAACTGATGATGGGTCAGCAAGGTCTTGTGGTCGTCCCAGGTCAGCGGCGCGACGTTGAGGAATTTCTCTGCGTCAGCGGCCAGGTTTGGCAATACCGGCTTGAGGAAAATGACCAGTTGGCGGAACAGGTTCACGCCCAATGCGCAAACGGCCTGGACCTCATCCTGTTTGCCTTCCTGCTTGGCCAGCGCCCAAGGTGCTTTTTCTGCAATGTAGGCGTTGGCACGGTCGGCCAGGGCCATGGTTTCGCGCATGGCTCGGGCAAAATCGCGTGCTTCATAGGCGTCTGCGAGGCTTGGCGCTGCCGCCAGGAAGGCATCGGTCAGTTCGGGGGCGGCATTGGCTTCTACCATCACACCGGCGTTGCCCTTGTGAATGAACCCGGCGCAGCGGCTGGCGATGTTGACCACCTTGCCGATCAGGTCGGAGTTGACCTTCTGCACGAAGTCTTCGAGGTTCAGGTCCAGGTCGTCCACGCCACGGCCCAGTTTGGATGCGTAGTAGTAGCGCAGGTACTCGGGCGGCAGGTGATCGAGGTAGGTGCGCGCTTTGATGAAGGTGCCGCGCGATTTCGACATTTTCTGGCCGTTGACGGTCAGGTAGCCATGAACGTTGACGCCGGTCGGTTTGCGCAGATCAGCGCCTTCAAGCATGGCCGGCCAGAACAGGGCGTGGAAGTTGACGATGTCCTTGCCGATGAAGTGGTAAAGCTCGGTGGTCGCGTCTTTGCCCCAGTACGCATCGAAGTCCAGGTCCGGGCGACGTGCGCAGAGGTTCTTGAAGCTGGCCATGTAGCCGATCGGCGCATCGAGCCAGACGTAGAAGTATTTGCCCGGCTCGTCGGGGATTTCAAAGCCGAAATACGGCGCGTCGCGGGAGATGTCCCACTGTTGCAGACCGCTGTCCAGCCACTCGGCGATCTTGTTGGCGACGGCGTCCTGCAACGTGCCGCTGCGCGTCCAGCTTTTCAGCATGGTGTCGAAGGCTGGCAGATCGAAGAAGAAGTGCTTTGAATCCTTGAGTACAGGCGTGGCCCCGGAAATCGCCGATTTTGGGTCTTTCAGGTCAGTGGGGGCGTAGGTCGCGCCGCACTTTTCGCAGTTGTCGCCGTACTGGTCCACGGCCGCGCATTTCGGGCAGGTGCCTTTAATGAAGCGGTCGGCCAGGAACATTTTCTTTTCCGGGTCGAAATACTGGGTCACCGAACGTGTGGCGATATGGCCGGCATCGCGCAGACGCGTGTAGACCATGCTCGACAGCTCACGGTTTTCGTCCGAGTGCGTCGAGTGGAAATTGTCGAAGTCCACCAGGAAGTCGGCAAAGTCGGCGCTGTGTTCGGCCTTGACGTTGCCGATCAGTTGTTCCGGGGTGATGCCTTCTTTTTCCGCGCGCAGCATGATTGCCGAACCATGGGCGTCGTCCGCGCAGACATAAATGCATTGGTTGCCGCGGTGCTTCTGGAAACGCACCCACATGTCGGTCTGGATGTACTCGAGCATGTGGCCAAGGTGAACGGGACCATTGGCATAGGGCAGGGCGCTGGTAACGAGAATCTTGCGTGGCTCGGACATGGGGCTCGGCTACTTGAAGTGAAACGGAGATCGGCCACTATAAAGGTCTGAGCAATTTTTTTCACCCCGTGTGGCTGTGGGAATACTCCTTAAAGCGGTGTCCAGCTGCGGTGAAAGCATGTCGGCTTCAGACAGAACAGGTACGATGGCCGCCTGTTTTAGTCAGCCTTTTTTCGGAGTAAGCCCATGAGCGCAGTCAATCGCGCAGCGGTGGAGACGATTCTTCGCCAGTACACTGACCCCTATCTGAATCAGGACCCGGTCAGTGCCGGATGTGTCAGGTCCATCGATATCGACGGCGCGCACGTCAGTGTGCAGCTTGAGCTGGGCTATGCCGCCGATCTGTTCAGGAACGGCTGGGCGCAAGTGCTGAAAACGGCCATCGAGAACCTCGACGGCGTCGGTTCGGCCACTGTCTCGATCAAAAGTGTGATCAGCGCACACAAGGCTCAGAGCCAGATTCCCGGCCTTGCCAATGTGAAAAATATCGTCGCTGTGGCATCGGGCAAGGGCGGTGTCGGCAAATCTACCACCGCTGCCAACCTGGCATTGGCGCTGTCTCGCGAGGGCGCTCGGGTCGGCATTCTCGATGCGGATATCTATGGGCCGAGTCAGGGTGTGATGTTTGGCATTTCCGAAGGCACGCGGCCGAAGATCAAGGAGCAGAAATGGTTTGTGCCGATCGAGGCCCACGGTATCGAAGTGATGTCGATGGCCTTTCTGACCGATGACAACACGCCGATGGTCTGGCGCGGGCCTATGGTGTCAGGCGCGCTGCTGCAGTTGGTGACGCAGACAGCCTGGAATGATCTGGACTATCTGGTGATCGACATGCCGCCCGGCACAGGCGATATCCAGCTGACGCTGGCGCAGAAGGTCCCGGTTGCGGGAGCTGTTATTGTCACCACGCCTCAGGATCTGGCGCTGCTGGATGCGAAGAAGGGTGTAGAAATGTTCCGCAAGGTCAACATTCCGGTGCTGGGTGTCGTGGAAAACATGGCGGTGCACATCTGCTCCAACTGCGGGCATGCCGAGCACCTGTTTGGTGAAGGCGGGGGCGAGAAGCTGGCGTCGCAATACGATGTCGAGTTGCTGGCGTCACTGCCGTTGTCGATGCTGATTCGCGAGCAGGCCGATGGCGGCAAGCCCACAGCGATTGCCGAGCCGGACAGTCAGATTGCGATGGTCTATCAGGAGTTGGCGCGTTACGTCGGTGCGCGAATCGTGCTGCAGGAAGCTGCAAGCCCGGCGATGCCGACCATTTCCGTCAGCGACGACTGAGGGTGTAGCGGTGTTCTGACAGAGGAGGCGCAGTGGTTCGGCGTCTCTCGGTCAGGCTGGATGAATAAGCGAATGCTCAAACGCCAGGCAATAAAAAACCCCGCTTTTGAGGGCGGGGTTTTTAAACTGATCAGTACAAGTTAGATAACTTGAACTTCTTCAGCTTGCATGCCTTTCTGACCGCGGGTAGCGATGAAAGAAACCTGTTGGCCTTCTTTCAGGCTTTTGAAGCCGTCGGATTGGATAGCTTTGAAGTGCACGAACAGGTCGTCACCGGATGTTGGAGTGATGAAGCCGAAGCCTTTTTCATCGTTGAACCACTTAACGGTACCAGTTTGGCGATTGGACATAGTATATCTCCTTGGACAAAGTTAACTGCGGCGTAGGAAGAGCCCTGGCCGAGACTGAGTGCAAAGAGCTGGAAAATTCATGGAGATGGTTGGATCGAAATTCAACATCGTGTAGAGATTCTCAGTGACACAAGCAACACAGTGACGTCACCTTAACCCTTTTTTTCGAACGTGCCAATGGTCTGTTGATGATTATTTCCATTCGCAGGAAATCAGCACGGTGCGTCACCCAAACTCTCTATCTGTTGTCTTTGAACCGTCGGCTCCAGCCCGGTAAGATGCCGGATATCTTTTTCAGCACGCTATTCAGGACATCGCCATGAGCATCAAATCGGACAAGTGGATTCGCCGCATGGCGCAGGAACACGGCATGATCGAGCCCTTCGTCGAGCGCCAGGTGCGTGGCGAAGGCGCCAATCGGGTGATCTCGTTCGGGGTGTCCAGCTACGGTTACGATGTGCGCTGCGCCGACGAGTTCAAGGTGTTCACCAACATCAATTCGGCCACCGTCGACCCGAAAAATTTCGATGAAAAAAGTTTTGTCGATATCAAAAGTGACGTGTGCATCATCCCGCCCAACTCGTTTGCGCTGGCCCGCACCGTCGAATATTTCCGTATTCCGCGCAACGTTCTGACCATCTGTCTGGGCAAAAGCACCTATGCGCGCTGCGGCATCATCGTCAACGTCACGCCGCTCGAGCCCGAATGGGAAGGGCACGTGACCCTGGAATTTTCCAACACCACCACGCTGCCGGCCAAGATCTACGCCAATGAAGGCGTGGCGCAGATGCTGTTTCTGGAGTCCGACGAGGAGTGTGAAGTTTCCTACAAGGACCGTGGGGGCAAGTACCAGGGCCAACGTGGCGTCACCCTGCCGCGCACCTGATTTACGGGTCAGTTGATTAGTGAAATTGAATTAATACTCTATTTCGCACTCTATCTGCTCACATGCTTTCGCATATTCATTACGTGCGATGGCCTTTGATCTGGAGTGCCCTATGAAGACTCATTTTAAAATCTCTGAACAGGTTCAATCTCCACTTAACGAGATCGGGCTACTCGCCTGGTCGTTGATGGCTCATTCAGATCTCAGTCCCGAGCTGAACATGGTGGGTGGCGGGATTCCGGGCACGCCCGGGCCTGACACGCCAGAGCAGCCTATCGAGCCGGGTATCCCTACCTTGCCGGATGATCCGCCACCAGCGCCTGTCGCCTGACTTATCGACGCCAGCCCCCCGCCTTGGAGAGCTGGTGTCGGCGTGTCTGTTTCAGACAGTCATGACACGCCATGTGCGCGGTCAGACCACCCGCCATACCGCATCGCCGCCGGTGACATACACCGAGCTGTGCTCGACCGGCTGGATACGAAAGCCCCCCGTGAACTCGCCGAAGGCCGGTAGCAGGCTGATGCGCTGGCCGAGGTAGAAGCACGCCAGCCGCAAGCTCTGCCTGCCCCTGCCGTAAAGCCTGTAAACCGGGTGAACGTGCCCTGCGAGCACATGCAGCTCAGGGTGCGGATCGGGCTCGTGTTGCAAGGCAAATGGCCCCAGCGGCAGGGGTTCAGGCACCACATCGATGTCCAGATACCCCGGGGGATCGCCCGCCCGTTTGTCATGGTTGCCACGGATCAGGGTGATGCGCAGCGTCGAACGTTCTGCCCGCCATTGTTCCAGCGCAGCCAGCGTACCTGCCGCGTGGGACTCAGGGGCATGCAGAAAATCGCCCAGAAAGATCAGATGGTCACAGGGGTAGGTGTTCAGCAGGCTGTCCAGCCGACGCAGATTTTCTTGAGTTGTGCCGTGCGGCACAGGCTGGCCGAGCTTGCGATAAGCCGCAGCCTTGCCAAAGTGTGCGTCTGCGATCAGCAGGGAGCGTTCAGCCGGGTAATAGACGGCCTTGTCGGCCAGCAGCCATAATTCTGCGCCCGCCAGCGTGACCGCGAGGTAAGGATTCATTGTTCAGGCTCCGGCCCAGCAGCTTTTTCCAGATCGCGAACCATGCGCGCGATGCGGTCGGCGAGTTTTTCCGAACTGAGGCTCTCACGAAAACGCTCGACCAGCAGCGGAAACGCCAGCGGCGTGGCGCGTTTTATTGCATGCAGGTCCAGCCTGCGACTGTTGATCTGGCGCAAGGTCAGCTCCAGGCGTTGCAAATCCAGTTCCTGGCGCAATACCTCTTGCTCGGCTTGAGTCAGCAGCATGTTCTGGGCGTCGTACTGTTTGAATACCTCAAAAAACAAGCCACTGGATGCCTGAAGCTGGCGATTGCTCTTGGCCGCTCCCGGGTAGCCGGAAAACACCAGCCCCGAGATCCGGGCGATTTCACGAAAGCGTCGCAAGGCCAGCTCGCCCGCGTTCAGGCTGGCGATAATGTCCGCCAGTAGATCCGTTTCGCTGAATAGATCGCCTTGCAACGCTTGCGCCCAGTCAATTTCGCTGGCGCTGAGCAGCTCTAGACCATAGTCGTTGACCGCGATGGAGAAGGTCAGCGGCCGATGGCGGCTCAGGCGCCATGCCAGCAAGCTGCCTAGCCCCAAGTGCACATGGCGGCCAGCGAACGGGTAGAGAAACAGGTGCCAGCCTTCGCGGGATTTTAGCGTTTCGGCCAGCAGCGTGTCGCGTTGCGGCAGGCCCGACCATTGCTGCTGCACCTCCAGCAGCGGCTTGATGGCCTGCATTTCCGGGCTGTTGAATTCACCTCGTGCGGCGGCATCGAATTTCTCTACCACGGCGTTCGCCAGCTCGCTGGAAAGTGGCATTCGTCCGCCATTCCAGCGCGGCACGGCGGCTTTCTTGCCAGTGGCGCGCTTGACGTAGGCGGTCATGTTTTCCACCCGCACCAACTCCAGCAAACGCCCGCCGAACAGAAAGCCGTCGCCGGGCTTGAGCCGGGCGATGAAGCCTTCCTCGACGCTGCCCAACGAGCCGCCACCGCCGCCTTTTTTCCAGTATTTGAGATTGACGGTGGCTTCACTGACGATGGTGCCGACGCTCATGCGGTGCCGACGGGCCAGGCGCGCATCTGGAACACGCCAGACACCGTCTTCATCGGGTTCGGCGCGGCGGTAATCGGGGTAAGCGGTCAGCGAGTGACCGCCGTTGCGCACGAACGCCAGCGCCCATTGCCATTGTTCATCGCTGAGTTCGCGGTAGGCCCAGGCGCTGCGCACTTCCACCAGCAGCTCGTCGGGCAGAAAACCGCCGCCCAGCGCCATGCTGACCAGGTGCTGCACCAACACATCAAGTGGCTGGTGGGGGGATTCACGCGGCTCGATCATTCTGGCGGCCACGGCATCGTGTGCGGCGGCGGCTTCGACCAGTTCCAGGCTGTGGGTCGGCACCAGCGTCACGCGTGAAGGGCGGCCTGGCGCATGGCCTGAACGTCCAGCGCGTTGCATCAGGCGGGCGACGCCTTTGGGTGAGCCGATTTGCAATACGCGTTCGACGGGCAGGAAATCCACGCCCAGGTCCAGGCTTGAGGTACACACCACGGCCTTTAGCGCACCGTCCTTCAAGGCGCGCTCGACCCAGTCACGGACTTCCCGGGCCAGCGACCCATGATGCAGGGCAATCAGCCCGGCCCAGTCGGGGCGCGCTTCGAGCAGCGCCTGATACCAGATTTCCGATTGCGCCCGGGTATTGGTGAACACCAGGCAACTGGCGCTGCTGTCCACTTCGGCGACCACTTGCGGCAACATGCGCAGGCCCATATGCCCGGCCCACGGAAAGCGCTCGATGGAAGGCGGCAGCAGCGTATCGACCAGCAGTTGCTTGACGGTCTTGCCCTGCACGGTCACGCCGCCGTCGCCGATCAGTACCTGCTGCGCATGCTCCTGATTGCCCAGCGTTGCGGAAATACCCCAGACGATCAGTTGCGGGTTCCACCGGCGCAGTCGAGCCAGCGCCAATTGCAGTTGCACGCCACGTTTGTTGCCGATCAGTTCGTGCCATTCGTCCACCACCACCATTTTCAGCGTCGACAAGGCGACCTGTGCATCGGCGCGGGTCAGCAGCAGGGTCAGGCTTTCCGGTGTAGTGATCAGTGCCGAGGGCAGGCGTCGGCTCTGACGAGCGCGCTCGCTGCCGCTGGTATCGCCGGTACGCAACCCCACCGACCACGCAATATCCAGCTCGGCCAACGGCGCTTCAAGCGCACGCGCCGTATCCGCAGCCAACGCGCGCATAGGCGTGATCCACAGGACGCTCAGCGGTGTTGCGGGCGGTTTGCGTTTGCGTGGCTTGTCGTCAGCGGTGAGGGGGGTGGCGTTGGCGAAGCGGTTGAGCGCGGCAAACCACACGGCGTAGGTCTTGCCGGAGCCGGTGCTGGCATGCAAAAGGCCGGACTTGCCATTTTTCACCGCCTCCCAGGCTTCCTTCTGAAACGCGAACGGCTTCCAGCCTCGGGCGAGAAACCATCGTCGAGCGAAATCAGTGGGTCTGCTCATCCGTTTGCGAGTGCTCTGAGTGGCGTTAAGTCAGAGACAGCGAAGAAAGGGTAATAGTTTTAAATGGTTATGGAGCTCATTGTTAGACACACATCTAACTGACTATCGTGCCGATGCTCCGCGTCGGCATGCCGTTCTGGACGCTCCGCGTCCTCTTGACGACGCAGAGCGTC
>NZ_ATDK01000041.1 GCF_000444135.1 Pseudomonas avellanae BPIC 631 | reverse complement strand
GGCGAAGGAACCCGACGAAGTCGGGCCGGAAACGGAGCCGGGATTTTGCTTACTTTGATCCTTCAAAGTCAGTCGCCGAGGGGCGAAAAGGTGCCTTGAGCCGAACCCCAATCCACCTGAGATCGCAGAACCGCATTGTGACGCGGAGCGTCACGAACGGCATCACCACGCGGAGCGTGGGAACGATAGTCATCAAGGTCTGAGCTGGGACCTGGACGTATTCTCTTCCTCCGGCATCTTCCTGAAATACGTCGACAGCAACGCACCGGAAATATTGTGCCAGACACTGAACAGCGCACTCGGCACCGCCGCCAATGGCGAAAAGTGTGCGCTGGCCAGCGCAGCGCCCAGGCCGGAGTTCTGCATGCCGACTTCCAGCGCCAGTGACTTGCGTTGCGCCAATGGCAGCTTGAACACCCTGCCCGTGAAATAACCCAGCAGAAAACCGAACGTGTTGTGCAGGATCACCACCGCCATGATCAGCAGGCCAGACTCGGCAATTTTTGCCTGACTGGCAGCAACCACGGCGCAAACGATCATCACGATACTGACCACCGAAACCAGCGGCAGCACGTCCACCGCGTAGCGAACCCGCGCACCGAGCAGGCGCTGCGCAACCACGCCAAGCACAATGGGCAGCATGACCAGTTGCAGGATCGACCAGAACATATCCAGAAAGGACACCGGCAGCCAGGCCGACGCCAGCAACCAGATCAGCGTCGGCGTCAGCAGCGGGGCGAGCAGGGTGGTGACGGCGGCAATCGCGACAGCCAATGCCAGATCACCCTTGGCCAGCCAGGCCATGACATTGGACGACGTCCCGCTCGGGCAGCAGCCGACCAGAATCACCCCTACGGCGATTTCCGGTGGCAGCTGAAACACCTGGCACAGCAACCACGCCACGCCGGGCATGATGACAAAGTGCGCGACCACACCCAGCGCCACGCGCCAGGGGTTGCGTGCCACCTCGGAAAAGTCCTCCAGCTTCAGGGTCAGGCCCATGCCGAACATGACCAGCCCCAGCAGCGGCACGATCCAGCCTTTCAGGCCGATGAAAACCTGCGGGAACATGAAGGCGAGGATGGCGAACAGCAGCACCCAATAAGCAAAGGTATTACCGACAAACCGACTCAGGGCTGCCAAAGCGCGCATGGTCTGTTCCTTATTGTAAAAAGCAGGTGTGAAATGAATGCGCCGTCTGAGAAGACGGCGCGGTGTTGCAGGCAGCAGCGTTCGGGGATCAGATCCCCTGCGGGATTTCTTCGCCGCCCAGCGCTTCAAACAGCTCGGGCAGGAACTCGCCGAACGTCAGCATCATCAGCGTGAAGCTGGCGTCCAGTTGACCCAGTGCCTCTTCGCCGCCGTCCTGCTCTGCCTGATCCTGCAGCAGGTCTTCGAACTTCAGGCGTTTGACGACCATCTTGTCATCCAGCACGAACGACAGCTTGTCCTGCCAGGCCAGCGACAGCTGGGTGACGACCTTGCCGGTGTTCAGGTGCAACTGGATTTCGTCGCTGGTCAGGTCCTGACGCTTGCAACGCACGATGCCGCCATCTTCGTGGGTGTCGCGCAGTTCGCACTCGTCCAGCACAAAGAAGTTGTCGGCCGCTTTCTGGGGCTTGACCCAGTCGGTCATGGTCGCACTTGGCGAAACCTTGACGGTCAGCGGGCGTACCGGCAACGAGCCGATCACTTCGCGCAGGGTCGACAGCAGGTCTTCGGCGCGCTTGGGGCTGGAAGCGTTGACCAGAATCAGGCCTTGCTTGGGTGCGATGGCGGCGAAGGTCGCGGAGCGGCGGATAAAGGCGCGCGGCAGGAACGCCTGGATGATTTCATCCTTGAGCTGATCGCGCTCCTTCTTGTAGACCTTGCGCATCTGCTCGGCTTCGATCTCGTCGACCTTTTCCTTCAGGGCGTCGCGCACGACGCTGCCCGGCAGAATACGTTCTTCCTTGCGTGCAGCAATCAGCAGGAAGTCCTGGCTGACATGTACCAATGGTGCGTCTTCACCCTTGCCGAAAGGCGCGACGAAACCATAGGTGGCCACCTCCTGGCTGGCACAGGCGCGGGCCGGTTTGGTCGCCAGTGCTGTCTCCAGCGCTTCGGCGTCGAAAGGCACGTCCTGGGTCAGGCGATAGACAAGCAGGTTTTTGAACCACATGAGGTGAATCTCTCTTTCTATACAAAGGTGGGCATTATTCGCTCCTCAGCCGCTGCGGCCAACCCTGCACAGAGCGTTTGTAAGCCTTTGGAAGGATTATAAAAATTATTTAAAAAAGTGCTTGCCAGACTATAGGTCGCTCCGTAGAATGCGCGCCACACCGAGAGTGAAGGGTGATTAGCTCAGCTGGGAGAGCAGCTGCCTTACAAGCAGCGGGTCGGCGGTTCGATCCCGTCATCACCCACCAACTCGCTTTTAGTGTTACGCGCAGCGGTAGTTCAGTCGGTTAGAATACCGGCCTGTCACGCCGGGGGTCGCGGGTTCGAGTCCCGTCCGCTGCGCCATATTCAGCTTCAAGGCCCTTGAACTCCTTGAAGCAAACAGGAAGCCCGCCTTGTGCGGGCTTTCTGCTTTTCGCCGTCCAGAAGCTCTCTGTTCGCCTTCGATGTGCATGGCTTCACACTTTGACCCTTAAACATGTAAGACCCTTTCTTTCTCGATGTAAGTTATTTCCTTATTTGTTGAAATTACATAGTTATTCATTAATGTGGCCTGTTTAGCCCTTGATTTCTACCCTTTGCTGGTATTAGCTGAGTTGGTTAGTTTGATTTATCAAGGCCTCCGTGCTGCCGAATATCAAACCCCTCAAACCCGGCAAGTCGCCAACTTCTGGCGACTTGATGCTGTATCAAGTAAAGGAATGCATATGAAAAGTCGTTTAACCTTGTGGGTGGGTATCACCGCATTGACCCTGTCTGTCAGTGCTTTGGCCAAGCCAGTGCTGCACACCGCCACGATCGACCAGCACGGCAATGTCGTTGCTCAGTCTTCCCCGTGGATCAAGTCTGTAAGTTACAGTACTCAGAAAGATTACTTCGCGACGTATAAAGTGTTCTTCAAAGAAGGTCAATTTAAAAAAGTCCCCTGGTTTCTGCTCTGTCTCGTCCATTGATACCAGTGATCATGAATGCCTGTTCTATGGTCACGCCAAGTTGGGCGGAGCCGCTACAACAGAGGAAGTCAATGTATTGGGTCTCATGGTGGGCAAGCGGGGCGCTTCGGGTGACTCCTCGATGAGTTTTCAGTTGGCTTGCAGCAATTGATCGAGTGAGCCTTGCCGTGGGCAGGGCTTTAGCCAGAAGCTGAACCTCGTCAAAGACTGTCCTGCTTTCCATCCACCGCATTTGCGCAGATCATTCTTCCATTCCCTTACCAGAACGGACGTGTCATGAACCTACCTCTGCAAGGCATCAAGGTGGTGGAACTGGGGCAACTCATTGCCGGACCTTTTGCGGCGAAGATCCTTGCCGAGTTCGGTGCCGAGGTCATCAAGGTCGAGCCGCCGCTGACCGGCGACCCGCTGCGCAAGTGGCGGTTGCTGCACAACGGCACCTCCGTATGGTGGGCGGTGCAGTCGCGCAACAAGCAGTCGGTCACCCTCGACCTGCGTCAGCCCAAGGCGCAGGAGATGGCCCGTCAACTGATCCGTGATGCCGATGTGCTGGTCGAGAACTTCCGCCCCGGTACGCTTGAAGGCTGGGGGCTGAGTTGGGAAGAGCTGCATGCTCTCAATCCGAAACTGATCATGCTGCGCGTCTCCGGCTACGGGCAGACCGGCCCGTACCGTGACCGGCCGGGTTTTGGCGTGATAGGCGAGGCGATGGGCGGTTTGCGTCATCTATCGGGCGAGGCAGGGCGTACGCCGGTGCGGGGCGGTGTGTCGATCGGCGATTCGCTTGCAGCGTTGCACGGCGTGATCGGCATTCTGCTGGCGCTTCGTCACCGCGAACAGAACGGCGGTGACGGGCAACAGATAGATGTCGCGTTGTACGAGTCAGTGTTCAACGTGATGGAAAGCCTGATTCCCGAATATTCGGTGTTCAATACTGTCCGTGAGCCAGCAGGCAGCAGCATGCCAGGTATCGCACCGACCAACGCTTACCGCTGCAATGATGGCAAATACGCGCTGATCGCAGGTAACGGCGACAGTATCTACCGTCGGTTGATGGAAAAAATCGGTCGAATGGATCTGGCCAATGACCCCGAGCTTGAGCACAACGACGGGCGAGTCAGGCATGTGGCACGCATTGATGCTGCCATTTCTACCTGGACCGCCGAGCGCTCGATGGACGAAGTTCTTGCTGCGCTCAACGAGGCGCGTATTCCGGCAGGCAAGATCTACGACGCTGCCGACATCGCCAATGACCCGCATTATCAGGCGCGTGACATGTTGTTGCAGAGCGCGCTGGATGACGGCACGCCGGTCACCCTCCCTGGGATTGTGCCTAAACTTCAAGACACGCCGGGACAGGTAAGAACGCCTGCGCCGACCCTGGGTCAGCACACCGATGCCGTGCTCGAAGCATACGGTATAGACGCTGCGACTCGCGAAGAATGGCGTCGGCTTGGCGTTATCTGATCCAGAACATGGCTGCTATCGTAAGCAGAAATCTATTCCAAAACGGAGCTGATCCCGTGATTGATCATCTGGACCACATTGTATTGACCACCACTGACGTTGACGCCTGCAAGGACTTCTACGTACGCATCCTGGGCATGACCCCTGAGCGCTTTCGTCAGGGCCGCCTGGCGTTTCGTTTCGGCAATCAGAAAATAAATGTTCATGAGCGTGGCAAGGAGTTCGAGCCCAAGGCCCACTTGCCCGTGCCGGGTGCGCTGGATTTGTGTTTCATCGCCAGCATCGCGCTGGAACAGGTGATAGCGCATCTGCAAGAACAGGAATGGTCGATTGTCGAAGGTCCGGTCGGTGTATGTCCGTGACCCTGACCTGAACCTGATCGAGATTTCCGAACTGGCTGATCCGCGCACCTGATTTATCTTCCAGCGCGCTTTGCCGGCCTTGATCGGGTGGTCCCGTAGCAAGCCCGGCACTGACGTCAGATCATCAGCACCCTTTGTCGGCGGCACCCGCCTTGGGCACGAAGGCAGCTTTTTCGCCCGGTTTGGTGATGATGTAGGCGCGTCGCCAAGGCTGGTCATCAATCAGCTTCCAGCGATGGCCTGGGCCTGTAGTGTCCTGTGCCAGCAGTACTTCCCCGGGGTGCAGCACAAAATTTTCTCCACCGGTGGTGGAAAATTCGAGGGTGCCGGAAAGGGTGATCACGTATTGCTCTTCTGGCGCAGCATGCCAGTCGTATTTCGAGTGCGCCGGGGTTTCCTTGAAGTGCAGGGCGCTGACATCGGTCATGACCTTCTGATCAATCGAGCCTTCGATGACGTGAGACAGGTTATCGGGCCCTGTGCACAGCCTGAACGCCTTTATTCCCTGGGTCACAACGATAGGTGGTTTGGCGGCGTGGGCCGCGCTGACCGGCAGCATCACTGCGGCAGCGAGCGCGGCACAGCCGGCCAGCTGGCGCGCGTTAGGGGTCTTCAGACTAAATCGATGAGTCAATGGCATAAGCATGTTCCTGAATGCGACAAACTGCATGAGCCCTGATTGCCGGTCGCGATAGCTGGCGCAGGGTTTGGGCAGATTCGCCCACGCAGCGAATCGAAGCACATCCCGGAAAGCTTAAAAATTATCTTTAATTTCATGTTGATGAGCGTCGCTCACTCGATCTGTCTTCGTATTCATCCTTTCTGTCGTATTCATCTATGTCACTTGCTGGCTCAGGCTTCCTTACGCTCATGACTCGACAGTCAGGCTCAAGGAGCTCTAAACATGTACCTCAGAACAAAACGCATCAAGCGATCCGTCGGTGACAAAGGGCACTCCGCCATGCCGGCGCTCAGCGCAGCATTTGATCATCCCGATGATGCTGCGCGTTACGCTCATGCACGGATCGGCAACCGGCGAGACCGCGAGTACGGCGGTTTCATACTGGTTCGTGACGACGGCAAGTACGTGGCGACCGAGCCAATGAACGGCAGTGAGTTCAGCTTCGACCCCAACGACGTGTTTCCGCGTAATGATCAGGAGGGTTATGTGCTCTACCCGCAAGGGCACAACGACTATGCGATCTACCATTCTCCCCCCGCACTTGAAGCCGGGTTGCGCGAGTGGCCGGAGAGTGAAAGGGCTATGTATCCCAACAGTTTTTCCGCCGGCGACATTTATGCGGTGATCGATGATCAGGACATTTGCGCGGCGACTTATCTTTCCGGGCCTGATGGTTCATTGATCAAATACACGCTGTCTGGCTCTGCGGCCGAGAAAAGGCTGTTCAAGCGCGTTGCTGGTCCGGCAAGCATGCCGAGCCTCAGTACGCTCAGCCAGGTTCACAGAGCGCTACAAAACCTCACGCTCATGCCCAGCGATGTGGTTCGTCTGCTGGCAGGCGCGGGGCGTCTGGAAGTCGTAGTGCCCAGCCGCCTGTGGGGCAAGGTCGGCAAAGTGACAGGCGACTGGCGGCCTTACTCTGACAAGGAGGGTGCCGATACGGCGGCTGTCAGGTCACCCGCTGTCTGCGAAACAGTGTGGCCGCCCAAGGCGCTGAGCCTGAGCGGCGAGTTCGCGCATGCCGATGACGCCGCACGCTATGCCCACAGCAGGCTCGATGCGCGCATTCATTCGCAGGTCATCGGTTGTCTGCTGCTCAACCCGGTGACACGGACCTATCGGATTGCGGAGCCGATTCTTGACGAGGGTTATCCGGTCTATGCGCCTTGCTCGGTCTTCCACCCGGATGCTTATTACCGGCCACCTCTGCCTGCCGGTTACCGTATCGACGGGATGTATTTTTCATCCGCCAATCTGGCAGCAGAAGGCGGGCGCGCCGAGCAACGGCCTTTTTTCGAGCCGGATGACCTGCATCGCATGTTCAGCTATCGACATAAACCTGCAAAGCGCCCTAGAGATTTGCCCATTCGTTATGGGTTCGAGATGTCGGCAATTTATTTTTCGGCGGCTGATGGCGCGTTGCTCGGGTACACGCCCAGTCACTCCGAGCAGGAGCTTGAGCTGTTGCGGCGCGTATCGCGTGTGTATTCAGGGGCTGAGTCCATTCAGGCGCAACTCGCTGCTGGCTTGATGAGTGCGCAGGACTACGTCCATCTTGTTGCCGGTGCCGGTCATCTTCGCGTGCTGCAGACCAGTGAGCGCTGGCCTGATGCCGGAACGGTAAGCCCGGTGCAGTGAGTCTTCTGCATCAAACTGCGCGTTACACAGGTGAATCACAAACTGAACTGCAACTGAACAATCCAGTGCCGAACCGGGAAAACCTTTGGATACCTGAACTTATCGGCTTTTTCTCCCTCTCATGCCGGTAGCCATTGATCGCGGCGGCCTGATAAGCTCGCGGCTTTACTCGTTTGCCCTTTTGGCGCATGAACAAGGAATTAGCATGAAACAGCATCGGTTGGCAGCGGCGATTGCCCTGGTCGGTCTGGTACTCGCAGGTTGTGATAAGCAGGCCAGCACCGTAGAGCTGAAAACTCCAGCACAAAAAGCGTCTTATGGCATCGGTCTGAACATGGGCAAGAGCCTGGCTCAGGAAGGCATGGATGATCTCGATTCCAAGGCTGTAGCCTTGGGTATCGAAGACGCCGTCGGCAAGAAAGATCAGAAACTCAAGGACGAAGAGCTGGTTGAAGCCTTCTCTGCGCTGCAGAAGCGTTCCGAAGAGCGTCTGGCGAAGATGAGCGAAGAAGCTTCGGCAGCCGGCAAGAAATTCCTCGAAGAGAACGGCAAGAAGGATGGCGTGGTTACCACAGCTTCTGGCTTGCAGTATCAGATCATCAAGAAAGCTGATGGCGCTCAGCCAAAGCCGACTGATGTTGTGACTGTTCACTACGAAGGCAAGCTGATTGACGGCAAGGTGTTTGACAGCTCCGTTGAACGCGGCAGCCCGATTGATCTGCCGGTTGGCGGCGTTATCCCGGGTTGGGTCGAAGGTCTGCAACTGATGCACGTAGGCGAGAAGATCAAACTTTTCATCCCTAGTGATCTGGCTTACGGTGCCCAGAGCCCGAGCCCGGCAATCCCGGCCAATTCGGTTCTGGTCTTTGACCTCGAATTGCTCGGCATCAAAGACCCGGCGGCTGCTCCTGCTATTGGCGCTGACGCCGACGAAGAAGACGCAGCACCTGCTGCATCGGCTCCAGCCAAGAAGTAACACAGCACCTGGCTACAGAAAACGCCCTGTCTCGACAGGGCTTTTTTGTGTCTGGCTTATTTCCCGAACGCTTGGTCAATGGGGCAGTCCCACTATCATGGCAGCTGTGCCAGCGGGTATGCGTATTGTCCGACAGTCCGTCAAGATGAATGCGCATGCTTAAATGGCGACGGCAGGTCAACGTTTTTTCGGGATTTTTTTGTGAGTAAAAAACGCCCGATTTGACTGAAGCCCCCCGAAAACGGGGGCTTGAGGCTGGAAAAAAGCGGCTGTTCACAAGGTTATCCACAATAATTGTGGATAACCTTGTGCCAGCGCTTGTATCAATAGCCAGACGGGGCCGCATGGGCTTCGTCTATCGAGAGCGTTTTGCTGAGCGGGAGTGGGTATGAAAGCACCGTGGAATTTGATCCGTTATCTGCCCGGAGCCCGGCGTTTGCTGGCAGCGGGGCGGCTGCCGGGGCTGTTGTTTGCAGTGGCACGCAAGGGCAACAGCGAAGGCAATCGTCTGGGCAAACTCAAGGACGACCTGCGTTTGCTACAGGCCCTGTGTCTGGCCTACTGGCGTGGCGAGTACCGAAGCATCAGCCCCAAGGCGATTTTGTCCATCGTCGCGGGCCTGATGTATTTTCTCAGTCCGCTGGACGCGATTCCCGACTGGATTCCTGGCCTGGGAATGCTTGATGACATCGCCGTGCTGGCTTGGGTCACCAAGCACCTTAGCGACGAACTGGATGCCTTCCGCGCTTGGCGAGCGCAGCAATCGCCCGAAAAACTGATCGTGGTCGAGCAACTGCCCAAGACCCAGGCGCTGCTGGAAAAAGAGCGGGGTGGGGTATAAGTCTCACGGATTGAACACTGGCCATAGCGTTCCACTGTTAAGATGCCAACCTATGAATCAAGCCTGATCAGTAGGCGGCCATGTAGTGCAAGGTGACTCTATGGATCTTCAAGTGATTTCTCGTGACGGGGAGCCTGAATATGCAGTGCTGCCGTGGGCTCAGTATCAGGCGTTGCTCAAGGCCGCCGGGCTGTCTGGCAAGCGGGGTGCGCAACCGGCCTCTGAGCCGCTCGGCAGCGCCGCCAGCGAACTTCCAGGTTTTGACCAGTTGCGTGCCCTGCGTGAGGCCAAAGGCTTTGAAGTGGCCAGCCTGGCCCGTACCGTCGGCATCAGTCCGTCTTATCTGGAACTGATCGAGAACGGCACGCGTGAACCGGACGCTGCGATCAAACGCAGCCTGGCATGGGAGTTGGGCGTTGCGGGCTGGCGAGGTGAGTCGTGAGCGTGCGCATCAGTCGGCAGCACTGGGACGGGCTGCTGAATGAGCTCGCACAGGCGCGTCGGCAGCGTCATTTGCTGACCTATCGCGCTTTGTTGGAGCGCCTGCAACTGCCTACCCCGGCGATGCAGACGCTGACAGCGGCCCTTGAGCATCTGGCCGCCATGGACGCCCGCGCAGAACAACCCCTGCGCAGTTCGCTGGTGATCAGCCAGGGCGCAAGCCGCCTGCCCCGCCCAGGCTTTTTCGAGTGCGCCGAGCGCCTCGGGCGCTTTTCAGGCCCTTCGGACGGCATTGCCGCGGCATCATGGCACGCAGCCGAGGTGGTTCGGGTGTTCGAGTACAGCTACCCGGAAGTGGAAGTGCAGTAGAGCCATTGCCTGTGGGAGGTCCCGCCCCGAATCTTCAGTGGCTGTAACGACCCCTTCGTGAGCAAGCGAAGCGTCGCCCGGCTCCCACACTGTGGACATACAGTGAACCTGTGGGAGCGAGCTTGCTCGCGAAAGCGGACTCACCTGATCAGTCGATATTAAGTGTGTGCACTGGACTGTTCATGAGCAAGCCCATCTCATCTACCCTCACGCCTGCATCAGTAGATCCATTCGTGTCGAGTCGATCACATGAATGCTCGCGCCAGCCACGTCCTTGGCGAAGTGTTTGGCTTGTGAGGCCAGGTCGGCCAACTGGCTGGCGTCGACATGGGCGCAGCTCTCTTCGTGCAGGTGCACCACGCCAATCGACAGCGACAGCAGCGGGAAATCCTGACGCTGCCCCTGACGGTTCAGGGCGATGAAGCAACCCGCTTCCAGGTGTTCTGCGCGGTAGAAACGGCGGCATTGGTTCTGGAAATCATCCAGCAGGTTTTTAAGACGCCGTTCCCAGTCCTCGAAGCCCAGTACCATCAGAAAGTCATCCCCGCCGATGTGCCCGACAAAGTCCCGGCTCGGATCAACGCGATCATTCAGGCATTGCGCCAGGCACAA
Organism: Pseudomonas avellanae BPIC 631; assembly: GCF_000444135.1. Lineage (GTDB taxonomy): Bacteria > Pseudomonadota > Gammaproteobacteria > Pseudomonadales > Pseudomonadaceae > Aquipseudomonas > Aquipseudomonas avellanae. The sequence continues at coordinate 8,943 of NZ_ATDK01000041.1, read as the reverse complement.
CAGCACTTCATCACCCCGGGCGTAACCGTAGATGTCGTTGAAGGGTTTGAAGCTGTCGATGTCCACGTAACAGATCATCGACTCACGGCCCTGTTGCAGCAGGCGGGTCAGGCATTGCTGGATCGGCACGTTGCCGGGCAGCAGGGTGAGCGGGTTGGCGTAACGCGCCTGCTGGATCTTCATCTCGGTAATCAGCTTGAGCACATCGATCACCCGACCCAGCCCCAGGTAAGCGCCGTTGGAGGTAATGATGAAATCCTCTTCGATGCGCTGCTGGGCACGACTGGTCAGCAAGCGGCTGACCTGCTGCAATGACTGGCTGACTTCGACCGCCAAAAAGTCATCGCTCATCAGACGGCTGATCGGTTTACGGGCAAACAGCTCGGTGCCGAATGGTTTGAGCAGCGCTTCTGAGAGCGAGTGCCGATGGACGATCCCGCAGGGCCTGGCGTCATCGTCCAGCACCGCCAGTGAATTGAGATTGGCCTGCCTGCGGAACGCCTCAAGCACTTCTGCAGTGGGCGTGGACTGGCTTACCGAAGGCTGCGGGTTGAGCAGGGCAGAAAGGTCGGCTGCTTCTTCGTTCAACGGTGCGCTGGCGGTTTCTGCCTTGGGCAGCATGGTTCGGGTGTCGCGTGGCGGACGCTCCTGCGGGCGGGCCAGCAGATAGCCCTGAACGAGGTCCACGCCCATGTCTTTCAAGGCGGCCAGCTCTTCCGGCAACTCGATGCCCTCGGCAATCACGGTCGCGCGGGAAGCCTTGGCCATTTGCAGCATGGAACCGACGAACTCGCGTTTCACCGCATCCTGGTGAATGCCGTCGATAAAGTGCCGATCGATTTTCACGTAGTCCGGACGCAGTTCCGACCACAGCCGCAAGCTGGAATAACCCGCACCCAAATCGTCCAGAGCAATCGAAAAGCCCATGTCACGGTAGTGATGCAGGGCATTGTAGAGCAAGTCGAAATCATCGGTGGGCATCTGCTCGGTCAACTCGATCACCACATCCTTGGGCGCGATCTGATAACGACGCAGCATTTCAAGTGTGCGACCTGGCGGATGAGAGGTTTCCAGCAGTGATTCGGGAGAGACGTTGAGAAACAGCTTGCCCGGCAATTTCTGCTGACTGAAACGACGGCAGGCACTTTCACGGCAGCTCAATTCAAGCTCACTCAGACGGCCCGCCTGACGGGCAATCGCGAACAGGTTGAGGGGTGAGTGCAGCGGGCTGTTGGACGGGCCGCGCGTCAGGGCTTCATAGCCCAGAATACGGCGCTCCGACAGCGAGACGATCGGCTGGAACAGGCTGTGCAAATCACTACGAGCCAGAATGGAACTCAGTGCGCTCAGCTGTTCAGTGATGGTCATGGTCGTCTCTGGGGGGTAATAAAGCGTCGTGCAATAAAAAGGGCTGAGCGCTTTCGCGTTCAGCCCCGTATTTCACGACAGCTTCATGACTGTTTGATGACCTTGACGCTAAATAGCCATCAATGAACCCGTCTTATTTTTTCGCGACCGCAGCGCTTAACCCCAGGTAGTCGATCAGAATGCGCCCGGTCTCTGCCAGGTAGGCATCGTCCTCGGGTTTGGTCTTCTCGTCTTCGACCGGCAGCGCGTCTTCGTCTTCCTTTTTCAGCTCTTTGAGCGGCTCTTCACCCTTGGCCTTGCGGCGAGTGTTTTCCAGCGCCAGTTGCTTGCCTTCGATGGACGCATGCTCGGCACGGCGGTCGGCTTCATTGAGGCTGACGGTCTTCTCGTTCATCAGCTTCTTGGCCAGCGCGAGGCGATCTTCGATGAACACAAACTCTGCGTCTTTCGACGAGCGTGCTTCATGACGTGCCTGCAACTGCGCCAGGAACGGCTTGAACGGATCGATCGCAGGCTTGATGGCCGGTTTGATGCTGTCCCATGGCATGGCCTCGGGCAGCGCGCTCTCGCCGATTTCCTTGGTGTCGATCAGCGATGGGTAAGTGATGTCCGGCACCACGCCCTGATGCTGGGTGCTCTGGCCGGAAACGCGATAGAACTTGGCCAGGGTCAGCTTCAGTTCGCCGTGATTAAGCGGCTGAATGGTCTGCACCGTGCCTTTGCCGAAGGTCTGGCCACCGATCACGAGTGCACGATGGTAGTCCTGCATGGCACCGGCGAAAATCTCTGAAGCCGACGCCGACAAGCGGTTGACCAACAATGCCATCGGGCCTTTGTAGAACGCGCCTTTGGCTTCGTCTTCCAGCACATCGACCTTGCCGTCTGCGTTACGCACCAGCACGGTAGGGCCTTTGTCGATGAACAGGCTGGTCAGCTCGGTCGCTTCCTGCAACGAGCCGCCACCGTTGTTGCGCAGATCCAGGACCACGCCGTCGACCTTCTCGGCCTGCAGCTCGGTCAGCAGTTTCTTCACGTCGCGGGTGGTGCTCTTGTATTCCGGATCGCCTGCACGGTAGGCCTTGAAGTCCAGATAGAACGCCGGGATGTCGATGACGCCGAGCTTGTAGTCCTTGCCGTCCTGTTTGAGGTGCAGAATCGACTTCTTGGCCGCCTGCTCTTCAAGTTTCACCGCTTCACGGGTGATGGCGACGATTTTACTGGTCTGGTCATTCGGCGCATTGCTGGCCGGGATGATCTCCAGGCGCACCACCGAACCTTTGGCACCGCGGATCAGCTTGACCACTTCGTCCAGACGCCAGCCGATCACGTCGACCATTTCCTTGTCGCCCTGAGCAACGGCCACGATCTTGTCGGCAGGGGCGACCTGCTTGGTCTTGGCCGCAGGACCTGCCGGCACCAGACGCACGATTTTCACGTTGTCGTTATCGCTCTGCAACACAGCACCGATGCCTTCCAGCGACAGGCTCATGTTGATGTCGAAGTTCTCCGCGCTGTCAGGTGACAGGTAGTTGGTGTGCGGATCGTAAGACATGGCGAAGGTGTTGATGTAAGCCTGGAAGATATCTTCGGCGCGGGTCTGGTTCAGACGCGCCTGCTGATTCTTGTAACGCTTGGTCAGGGTTTCCTGAATCTTCGCCGGGTCTTTGCCGGCGATCTTCAGGCGCAGGACTTCATCCTTGATGCGCTTGCGCCACAGTTCGTCGAGCTCGGCAGTGTCCTTGGGCCATGCGGCGTCCTTGCGGTCCACCAGCAGGGTTTCCTTGGTATTGAAGTCGAGCTTGTCGACGCCTTTGCTCAATTCGGCCAGCGCGAAGTCCAGACGCGCCTTGATGCGGTCCAGGTAGCGCTTGTAGATGGTGAAGCCGGGGTTCAGGTCGCCACTTTTCAGAAAATCATCGAACTGGAACTGCCACTTGTCGAATTCGGCAATATCGCTGGCCATGAAATAGCTGCGCGAGGGGTCCAGTTGCTTGATGTAGCTTTGATAAATAATGGCCGAACGCTTGTCGTCCAGGGGCGGCTTGCTGTAGTGATGTCGCTTGAGCAGCTCAACAACGTTGAGGCTGGCAATCACTTCGTCGCGATCCGGCTGAAGGTTATCCCAGCTGTTGGCGGCAAAAGTACTGGCTGACATCGGCAATACGCCAAGGCCGACAAACAGTGCGAGGGCAGTGCTGGGGAGTAGTTGCTTCATGCTGATTCGACGCGAGGACAATTGATAACGCATATTAGGCCGTCTGTGAGGTCGCCGGTTCCTTTGGACCCGGCCGCATAATGCAAAAGCCCGGGCAAAACAGCCACGGGCTCAGTCTGGACTCACTATGGAGGCACCGTGAAGGCATTGCAAGGCGTTGAAGGACATGTGGAATGGGTCGAGGAGCCAAGTCCGGCCCTTGATGTGGGGCAGGTACGTATTAAAGTGGCTGCGGCGGGTTTGAATCGGGCCGATCTTTTACAGCGTGCGGGGATGTATCCGCCGCCGCCGGGCGTCACCGCGACGCTGGGCCTGGAGTGCTCGGGCGTGATCGCCGAAGTCGGTCCGGGCACCTCGTGGCTGGTCGGTGACCGCGTCTGCGCGCTGTTGGCGGGCGGTGCGATGGCCGAGGAAGTGGTGGTTGACGGGCGGCATGTTCTGCCGGTGCCGGAAGGCCTGACGCTGCACGAGGCTGCCGCGATTCCCGAGGTGTACGCAACGGCGTGGCTGAACCTGTTTCAGCTCGCCGGTTTGAAGCCAGGTGAAAAAGTGTTGTTGCACGCTGGCGCAAGTGGGGTTGGTTCAGCCGGTATTCAGCTTTGCAAAGCGTTCGGTAACCCCGTCTGGGTCAGCGTCGGCTCGACCGAACGTCTGGCCTATTGCGTCGAGTTGGGTGCGCAGGGCGGTGTGGTGCGCAGTGAAAGTCTTGAGGGCCTGAACGATTTTGCACCGTTCAACGTCATCCTTGACCCGGTCGGCGCCAGTTACGCCGAGCTCAACGTCAAGCTGCTGGCGCTGGACGGCCGTTGGGTGCTGATCGGCATCATGAGCGGGCGCGAGGCCAAAGTGGACCTGGCGCATGTGCTGGGCAAGCGCATCCAGTTGATGGGCTCGACGTTGCGCAGTCGCGATGAAACGTTCAAGGCCGATCTGATCAGCGATCTGGGTCAGCACGTCTGGCCGCTGTTCACCGAAGGCCGCCTCAAGCCGCAACTGGCGAAATCCTTTGCGATCAAGGATGCCGAAGCGGCGTTCGAAGAACTGGCGACCAACAAGGTGTCCGGCAAGATCGTGCTGGTGATCGACGAAAGCCTGGTCTGAATCAGACCCAGGTGTGCACTGGCCAGCCAGCCTGCTGCGCATGTTCCAGCAACACAGGATCAGGGTTGACCACATTGGGGTGATCAACCTTGAGCAGCAGCGGCAGGTCATTGCGCGAATCCGAATAGAAGCTCGCGCCCTCGAGGTTTTCCCCTTCTGCATCCAGCCATTCCATCAGCCGGGTGATCTTGCCTTCCCGGTAGGTCAGCACGCCGACTGTGGCACCGCTGTACACGCCATGTTGCACGTCCAGCTCGATACCCAGTACTTCGTCGATCCCCAGTCGTTCTGCGATGGGTTTTACCAGGTGCACACCTGACGCCGAGATCACCAGAATCCGGTCGCCTTTAGCGCGATGCTGAGCGATGCATTTGCACGCGTCGCTGTAGATGATCGGCTCGATGACATCCTCAACCCACGGGCCGACCAGATGATCGACTTCTTCCGGCGTACGACCCGCCATAGGCTCCAGGCTGAAGGCCATGAACTCTTCCATCGCCAGCTTGCCAGCGCTGTAGGCGTCCATCAGTTCGTGGTTGCGCTGCATGAACGATTCTGGGTCAACCCAGCCCAGGCGACCCATCTGCTCGCTCCAGAGCGTAGCGCAGTCGCCACCGATCAGGGTTTCGTCGAGGTCGAAAATTGCCAGGGGCATGTGTGCTTTTCCTCAGTAGTTGTTAAATCAGCTTCAAGCTTCAAGCTTCAAGCGGGAAGCGGCAAGTGATACCAGGCGTTTGGTGCTATCCGTTCAGAACGCACAGCGCCGAGGGCTCGATGTTCAGTGTTACGCGTCGGCCGTCCGGGTGCAGGTCTTCGGCACTGCGGTTGAGTACGTCGACCACCAGGTCCACGCCGCGCGCCTGTATCCGGTAGCGGATGACGTTGCCGAGCAGACTGTGACTGCGAACTTCGCCTTCCAGTTCGCCGGTCAGGCTCAATTGGATCGATTCAGGGCGGATCGCGATGCGGCTGGCAATCGGGCGCTGCATCAGTCGCGTGGCGTCGTCGGCTTCCAGCAGGTTGTAGTTGCCGATGAAACCGGCGGCGAACACGTCGACCGGCGCGGTGTAGAGGGTTTCTGCATCGCCGCTCTGCACGATCCGGCCCTGGTTCATCAGAAAGATGCGGTCAGACATGGTCAGCGCTTCTTCCTGATCGTGGGTCACGAAAATGGTCGTCAGGCCCAATTCGCGCTGAATGGCACGTATCTGTTCGCGCAGCAGTTTGCGAATCCGCGCATCCAGCGCCGACAGCGGTTCATCGAGCAGCAGCAGGCGCGGGCGGGTGACCAGCGAGCGGGCCAGGGCCACGCGTTGGCATTGCCCACCAGACAGTTGATGCGGATAGCGCTTGGCGAAATCATGCAGCTCGACCATCCGCAAAATCTCGGCGACGCGCCGTTCGCTGTCGTCTGCGCTGACTTTCTGCATGCGCAGGCCGAACGCGACGTTCTGTTCCACGGTCATGTTGGGGAACAGCGCGTAACTCTGGAACACCATGCCGATGTTGCGTTTTTGCGGCGTGAGCGGCACCAGGTCATTGCCATCGAGCAGAATGCGCCCGCTATTGACCGGCGTCAGCCCGGCAATGCAGCGTAGCAAGGTGGATTTGCCACAGCCCGACGGGCCTAGCAGGGTGACGAACTCGCCTTTAGCGATGTGGCAGTTGATGTCGCTGAACACTGACGTGCTGGCGTAGCTTTTCTGCAGGTTTTCAATGCTGACAAAACTCATCTCAGTCTTTGTCCTTGTTCAGTCGATTGGCGGCCCAGGTCAGCACCAGCACGAAGAGGAAATAGGAGATCACCAGCGCGCTGTTGAAGTGACCGCTGCTGTTGCGCATGTTGTTCAGGTACACCTGCAGGGTTTCGTAGCGGGTGCCGACCAACAGGTTGGCGAACACGAACTCGCCGAACAGGAAGGAGAACGACAACAGCAGTGCGACCATCAGGCCTTTGCGCAAGTTGGGCAGCACCACCAGAAACGCGGCTTGCCAGGTGCTGGCCCCGAGCAGTTGGGCGGCGTCCATCAGGTCGGTCAGATTGATGGCCTGCAGGTTATTGGTGATTGCGCGGTACATGAAGGGCAGGGCCACGGTGAAGTAGCAGCCGATCAGAATCCACGGCGTGCCGACCATGGCCATCGGCCCTGAGCCGTAGAGTTGCAGCAAGCCTACCGACGACACCACCGGCGGCACCGCGAACGGCAGCAGAATCAGGATGTTCATCAGCCCGTCGAGGCGCGGAAAGTAGTAGTGCACCACGAACAGCAGCGGCAGTATCAGCACCACCGACAGGATCAATGCACCAACGCACACCAGCAACGACTGGCCGAATGCTGCCAGAAAGCGCGGGTCGCTCCACAGCGCCAAGTACCACTTGAAGGTCAGGCCGCTGGGCAGAATGGTCGCCGACCAACTGGTGGAAATCGAGTACAGAAAGGTCCCGGCCAGCGGCAGCAACAGGATCAGGAACAGCAGGTAGACCACGGACTTGTGGTAAATGCCTGCGGGCCTTCGTTCAGCGCGAGACATGGTAGCTCCTCTTCAACAGCCACTGATGGATCACCGTCACCAGGGTCATGAGCCCGACCAGAATCATTGCCAGGGCACTGGCCATGTTCGGGTCCAGCGTAATATCGCCTGCCACCATCGCGGCAATGCGGATCGGCAGCACGTTGAAGTTGCCGGTGGTCAGGGCATATACCGTGGCGTAGGCGCCCAGCGCGTTGGCCAGCAGAATCACAAACGTGCCGAGCAGCGCTGGAGTCAGCACCGGCAGGCCGATGTAGCGCCAGAACTGATAACTGCTGGCCCCCAACAGCGCCGCCGACTCGTTCCAGTCCTCGCGCACGGCATCGAATGCCGGGTAGAGCAGCAGCACGCCAAGCGGAATCTGGAAGTAGGTGTAGAGGATGATCAGCCCGGTCTTGGAATACAGGTTGAAGTCATCAATGATCCCGGTCTGCTTGAGGATCAGCGTCAGCGCGCCGTTGAAGCCCAGCAGAATGATGAAGGCGAACGCCAGCGGAACGCCGGCGAAGTTGCTGGTCATGTTGGCGAACGAGTCGACGAAGTCGCGGAGCCGCGAGTCCACCTTGCGCAGCGAATAGGCACCCAGCACAGAGATGATGATGCCGAACAGGCTCGACCAAAAGCTGATCTCCAGGCTGTACTGGATCGCTTGGCGATAGAACTTCGAACTGAACGCTTTGGTGAAGTTTTCCCAGCCCCAGCCGGCGTCGCTTTGCAGGCTGTGGACCGCTACCCAGAGCAGCGGCGCAATCTGAAATACGATGAAAAACACGGCAAAAGGCAGCAGACACAATAGCCCCAGCCATTTGCCTCGGGAAAATCGGGTCAATTGAGTATCTCCCGGCAGACCGGTTTGTCGTGAGGTACACCGAGCAGTTCGCAGATCGTGCCGCACAGGTCAGTCTGGCGCGGCGCTGCATCGACATTCAGGCTGAACGCATCACCCAGCACAAACAGCGGTACTTCGCGTTCTTCCGGCAGCAGGCCGTTGTGCGAACGATCGTTGTTCATGCCGTGGTCGGCAGTTACCAGCACCTGATAACCCGCGTCCAGCCAGCGTTGCAGGTAGTCAGCCAGAATGATGTCGGCGTTGCGGGCGGTGTTGCGGTATTGCGCAGTGTCGAGGCCGTGCTTGTGCCCGGCGTCGTCGATATTCATGGGGTGGATCAGCAGAAAATTCGGCGCGTGTTTCAGCCGCAGGCTTTCGGCGTCGGCGAACAGGTGCGAATCCGGGTAGTGATCGGCCCAGTAGAACAGACCATGCTGAATCGGCAGTTCGGGTGCGTCGGTATGGCGGTCGCGTGCCGTGTCGAACGGCGTGCGGTTGTACAGTTCGCTGACCCAGTGATAAGCCGCCGCTGCGGTGCTCAGCCCGGCGTCGCGGGCATAGTGAAAGATGCTGCGTTCGCGGGACAGGCGCGAGACGTTGTTATGCACGATGCCGCTGTCGATAGGCGCGACCCCGGTCAATATGCATTCATACAACGGGCGGGAGAGGGCGGGTAACTCGCACTCCAGTTTGTACAGCGCTGCCCGGCCGGCATCATGCCAGGCCTGAAGATGGCCCATCGCGTGGCGGGCCACGTCGTAGTTGAGGCCATCAAGCACGATCAGGATGACGTTGTGTTTCATGGGCGACTCGCTTAGGGTCTGTTCCCGTTTCACATTGGTAGCCACAGAAAAGCGCAGGCCATTGCTATGACGCTTTCATAGTTTCTCTTGAGTTT